>JBEKZT010000082.1:0-8040 GCA_049509595.1 Verrucomicrobiota bacterium | reverse complement strand
CTTCCGCGCCTGCCCGGTCGCCGGTGTTGGCCAGTTCAAATTCCACAGTCACCGAATCTTTCGAATCGTTGTTTTGAACGAGATTCAGGTTTGAATATTTGAAGCGAGTATAGGAAAGTCCGTAGCCGAACGGAAACAGCGGCTTGATGCTTTTTGTGTCATACCAGCGATAGCCGACGAGCAAACCTTCCTTGTAAATCACCGTGCCATTCGTGCCCGGGTAGGCGTCCAACGCAGCGGGAGGTGTATCGGCCAATTTTTTTGGAAAGGTGCAAGGTAGTTTGCCGGACGGATTCACGTCGCCGAAAAGAATGCTGGCCAAAGCGTTGCCGCCTTCCAAGCCGGGATACCATGCGTAGAGCAGGGCAGGGACGCGCGAAAGCCAGTCGTGGTCCATTTCAACCGCGCCACCGCCGATGAGAACGACAACGGTTTTTGGATTCGCTCTGACAATTTTTTTAAGCAGCTCGTCCTGGCCTGCGGGTAATTTGATGTCTTTGCGATCCGTTCCTTCGCTGTCGAAACCGACTTTACGGTTCAGTCCTCCGACGTAAATGACAACATCAGCGGATTTGGCGGCAGCCACGGCTGCAGCAACCAGATTCGAGCTGTCTTCGGGCGTTGAAAGTGAGCCGTCAGGTTTGCGTCCGGATCGTCCCCAATTTCCCGGCGGATAATAACCTTCGGCGTAAATGATTTTGACGTTACCACCGACGTAATTGCTGATGCCTTCGAGCGCGGTGATTTCGTAAGGTGCCTTGATCATGGCCGAGCCACCTTCGTGGCAAAATCGCGCGTCGGCATTTCCACCGATGACGGCAATAGTATTGAGTTGAGCCGGATTGAGCGGAAGAAGATTTTTATTTTTCAGCAGCACGAAAGATTCCTCGGCGATCTTGCGCGCGGTTTCCTGATGTTCCTTAGTGCTCAATGGCGTTTGTGGCGTGACGTTGGCAAGGGTGTTTGTTACCGATGGATCGTGAATCAGATTCAATTTGAACATTACGTAAAGATGCCGGCGCACTTTGTCATCCAGCACGGACATGGGAAATTGGCCGGACTTTAAATCTTGGAGGAAGGGATTTGCCAGATAATTGCTCTGGTAAGGCGGTTGGGTGCCCATTTCGATGTCCATGCCGTTGAGCGCGGCCAAATCCGTGTGGTGTACGCCACCCCAGTCGGAAATGACGACGCCCTTGAAACCCCATTCGTCCTTGAGAATTTCATTCAGCAAATGCTCGTTTTCGCAGCAGTGCTGGCCGTTGATTTGATTGTAAGCGCCCATGACGGCCAGCACACCGGCCTCCTGCACCGACGCCCGAAATGACGGCAGATAAATTTCGCGCAACGTGCGTTCATCAATGATTTCGTTGATAGAGCCGCGGTCAAACTCCTGATTGTTCGCGGCAAAGTGTTTGGCGCAGGACGAAACACCCTGTGCCTGTTCGCCTCTGATGTAATGAACAGCCATGCGTGAAGTCAAAAACGGGTCTTCACCCATGTATTCAAAATCGCGGCCGCACAACGGCGTACGTTGGATGCACAGGCTAGGCCCGAGCATGATGTTTTTGCCGCGTTGCTTGGCTTCCTGTCCGATCACCGCGCCAAATTCGGTGGCCAGATCGGGATTCCACGTTGCCGCCAGGCCGAGCGCGCCGGGCATGGCCGTCGCAAAATCGTCCGTGCGCCCGACAATTTTAAAATGTTCGCCGACCTCTTCGCGGACGCCAAGCGGGCCGTCGTCCATCCACAATTTAGGAATGCCGAGCCGCGGAACGCCGGCGGTTGTGAAATTGGAATCGGCATGAACCAGCGAAATTTTTTCCTCGAGCGTCAGCCGCGGCAGCAGATCGTTGATGCGCGCTTCAACCGGCTGTTGCGCGTCAAGGTACAGCGACTGCTCTTGGGCGCACGCGATGTTAAAACCTGCGGTCAGAGCCGTTGAAATGAAAAACGGTTGAACGTAATGGTTAAGCTTGGAAATCACTTTCATGTTTACGATTCGATTTTATCAGGTCAATGCGCACAAAGTCCGTTTGTTGGTCAATGGCGGCAGCAAGTGATTACAAAACTTTCGGCTGTCGCGCCAGAAAAATTCTTACCCGCGAAACGCGGTTGAATCTTCGCCCGCCTCCTGACAGACTCGTCGCATGAGTCACCTTGCCCATGCCCGCAAAGTGTTCGACACCGAACTGGCCGCGCTCAAAGCCGTGCGCGCTCAATTGGACGAATCTTTTGAAAGCGCGGTTGAATTGATTGTTCAGGTGCTGCGGCAGCGCGGCAAAATTGTCGTGGTCGGCATCGGCAAATCGGGAAACGTCGGACAAAAAATCGCCGCCACGCTTACCAGCACTGGTTCAACCAGTGTCGTTTTAAGCAGCGTGGACGCGTTGCATGGCGACGTTGGTATTGTCAATGACGGCGATGTTGTTCTCGCTTTGAGTTATTCCGGTGAATCGGAGGAATTGTTGAATTTGCTGCCGGCGCTAAAAAGATTTTCCGTCAAAATCATTTCGTTCACCGGCAATTTGAAATCGTCGCTCGCGAAACACAGTGACATTGCGTTGAACGTCAAAGTGCCGGAGGAGGCCTGTCCGTTCAATCTCGCGCCGACGAGCAGCACGACGGCGATGCTCGTCATGGGCGACGCACTGGCGATGGCCGTGTTGCAGGCGCGCGGCTTTAAGAAAAAGGATTTTGCAAAATTTCATCCGAGCGGTGCGATTGGTCGTGCAATGCTCCTGCGCGTCGGCGACATCATGCGCACAGGCAACCGCAACGCGGTTGCCGGGGAAAATTTATCCGTGAAGGAAGCGCTGTTCGTGATGACGCGCGCGAAATCTGGCAGCTTGGCGGTTGTGAACGCGCGCGGAAAACTTGCGGGCGTTTTTACCGACGGCGATTTTCGCCGACACATGGCGATGAACGAAAATCTTTTATCGCAGCCACTCAAAAAAATGATGACGCGTAAGCCGATTAGCCTTTATGTAAATGCGCTCGCTGTCGAAGCGCTGAAAATTTTCAACGAACGGAACATAGACGATTTGATTGTCGTTAATGCAAAGAATGAACCCGTCGGTTTGGTGGATTCACAGGATTTGCCAAAGTTGAAGATCATGTAACGGAAACAACTTTCTTTTCAGTTTGATTGGTGCGATGTGTTTGCTCGACAAACTTCATGGGTTTAATCTTCGCAAATCGCAACCGCACAAGGGCTTTCAACCATGTAATTGGATCCCGAAACATTCGCACCTTTTTTCCGTCCTTGAATGAACGCGAGCGGTAGTTCACTGGCAACTCAATCGGATGATATCCCTTGCGAATCAGTTTGATGAGCAGTTCAAAATCGAAGTCGAAACGATTACATTCAAATTCTAATCCGTAAAGACAATCCTGGCGGAAGACCTTAAACATCGTAAATGGATCACGGAGCCGTTGAAAGAACAACACGTTGATGAGAACAGTGAAGAACCAGTGGCCTAGATTAACAAACAAGCTTAAGCCTCGCTGACCGGTGAATTGTCGCATTTTCCATACGTTGCGTCCGCCGTGCCGCGAGCCAAGCACGAACGCTGCCCGTCCCGCGATGAGCGGCTCCAACAGGGCGTCATAATCTTCCAGATCGTATTCGAGGTCAGCATCCTGAATCAGCACATAATCTCCGGTGGCCGCTTTCAATCCGGATCGCACGGCGCGGCCTTTACCGCGTGGCTGCTCTTCGAAAATCAACTTTACCTCTGGGCGGCTTTTATATTTTAAAGCGAGGTCATGAGTTCCATCGGTTGAATTGCTCTCCACGAGAATAATTTCCAACTGCATATCCGGCAGTTTTTTACGCAAGAGAGCATCCATCAGCGTGCCTAAGGTCTTCGCTTCGTTATATGCCGGAATAATTACAGTAAGTACGGGCTGCGGTCGCACGTCTGCTTTTCGTGAGAATACCATGACGCCACTGGCAACGACCCGGCGATGTTGAAGCTGCATTTTTCGAGGCAAAATCCGGGCCATGAAGTTTAAGGCCGGTGTCACGCCAACAACTGGAAAGCGTTGAAAATGCCTTTTTACATAATCAAAGCTTAGTATCTTCCAGCCAGGTTTGACGATGATGTCGCGGAAATTCGATTTGAAGAGCGCAGTTTGGAGATTTTGACGATCAAAATATGTCAGATGTTCGGATTTGAATTCCATCCATTTTTGTCGCATGAAACGCGCTGACCATGAATCAATTGAAGGAGTGGCAATGAACAGTGTACCGCCGGGTTTGAGTATGCGGTGGATTTCTTTAAGAAGGCCTAAAGGCGAACGGACATGCTCTAAGACGTCGGAAACTACACAGAGATCAAATTGTGCCGCTGTCAATTCGACTTGCTGTAGTTCGCCACATCGCACCTCACCGCTATTCAGCCGTCGCCGGGCTTTTTCACATGCAGCAGGGGAATACTCGATTCCGGTAACATCCCAACCATCCGCTTCAGCCGAGACCAGAAAATCGCCTTCGCCACACCCGACTTCAAGCAAGCGGCCTTTGTTAAAACCATGATATCGGTGAATTTCGGCTAGATAAAGCGTTGCTGTAGCCTGCTTGATTTCGCTGACAACTTTGCATCCTTCTTCACTGTCACTACCTAGAAAATAGTTCGCGCTGTAAATTCGAGCCAACTCATCATCGCTCAATTGCGGGTTAAGGAACACGAGTCCGCAATCGTCGCACCTCACTACCCGGCAATCAGAAATTGAAAACAGATAACGCAATCTAGCGCTTTTACAAACGTGGCAGGTTTTGACTATTTGTCTTTCTCCTGATTGATAGACCATGTGACTTATTGCCTCCTATTTATGAGTTACACTGCTTTTCGTCGAGCTTTGGCGCAAAAAACAATCGTCGTCAAAAGAATGGCGCTGCCCGCCGAAATCCAAAAAAAAGTGCAAGCCAGTTTCCAGTAGCGAGGTCGGTAGGTAAACTCAATATGATAGTCGCCGGGCTTGTCGAGGTATATGCCTTTGAACGCGCGGTTGACGGTCAGAACTTCTTTGGGCTCGTTGTTCGCCTTTGCGGTAAAATCTTTTGCTTGTTCTTCCGTGAGACAGACAACTCCGGCGGATGGCGCGTGAATATTAAACGCAGTTGAATTAGGAAGAAGTTGATAATTTGTCGCAGGTGATATGATTCTTGTCTACGTGGTTTCCAACTGTCTTATGCCGGGCTGCATTTCGATTTCTTCGCTGGACATGGCCACGAAGGGCTTTTCGGCATTTTCCAAAAGTTTTTTGATGAATTCTTTAGTGGAAGAGATGGGAATTATTTGGTTTGAAAAAAAAGCCCTCGGCCAAACCTGCAAATTTTTCAAAACCAGAAAATCGCTTCGATCGGTGATGTTGTAATTAAAACTGATATCTCCTTTAATCTTGATTGAGGGATCAACTAGCAGATATTTAACATTAAGCATGTTCAAGAGAGGTTGTGCCTGAGATGGATTAATGACATCAATCATCCATTCCTTATGGAGCATAAAGCCCGGAAAATTCCGAATAAGATTGATAAATTCTTCATTGCTTAGCGGAGCACAGGAACGGATATCTTCAATCTCATAAACGGCCGGATAATCTCCCATGAATACACCTTGCAGTCCGTCAACACGAAAAGGCTCTGACTTATCCGTCTTTATATTGTTTATGGCTTCGCTGGGAGCATTCAAAACCATCCGGGGGCCAGGAAACATAAGGAGACTATCATTCCCATCATTATCATAATAAAGTCCGAAGCGGAAATTAGGAATGAATCCCAAAATAATGATACCTACCCACCCAAAAATGAGGATAGGACGATTGCGGCTTTTCAAAAAAACGAATAGCAGCGGGGCCCCGATAGCACCTGCCTCAGCGCATAAGAAATAATTCCATGGGATAGTGCGATGTGAATTTCCGAAATAATACATCAACATCAACCCCGCAAAAATTCCACCAACCCAGGCAAGGTCATGCGTCGCTCTGCGAAATGTTTCAATTTTCGTCAGGCATTTGAATCCATAAGCGCTCTGGATGGTGAGATGAATAACCAGCAGATAAGAGAAATCGGTATAGATATGACCAACGCGATTCAACAATGGAATCGCCGAAAGAAGGAAAGGTGGGACCCATCCAAAAACACAGCCACCCCACAGCACGTTAGCTGCAATATTAGTCCAAAAGAAAGGTTCTGCTTTCAATTGTCGCCAATACAACGCGGAAAGGATGCATCCGGTCAAGATCAGGAGGCTGGTTCCGGGCGCGAATGCGTCCATACTTATCGGGATGAGAAGATAAAAAAGGTCATCAAATGCGCCGGGCAAGCTGGCGAGCGGAAGCTGTGCCACTTTAACTTCTGAATGCGCGGTATAGGCACCGTTAAGCGCTACCAGAAACGAAATCCACATTGGTGCGGTAAGTCCCAAAAAGAGTAGTGTACCAACAGCCATGCGCCCAGCTATTACAACCCCATTGACAACGTTGCGGTAGAGTGCCAGTGCGAATGCGACGGCTGCCAAATTCAGTCCGCCTATTAATACCACAGCTACTTCAATATGTCCGGCATTGAAACAAGCAAAATTTGCCAATAACCAAATCGATCCCCATTGAACATACCGATTCGATTTTATGTCGAGCAACTCAATTGCAGAGAGCAGTATCCATGGTGCATAGGTGAGGACAAAAAACACCGGGTGATTATTGATGTAAAAGTAGGCTCCACAATACGCGGCCAGCGCGGCGTAGATTATTGATAGCGGTCGGCTTCCCAAAAGCCGGAGGATGAGCAAGCCGAAACCAACGCAAAAAAGAAATTTCGCCACTAGAAACTTAATGTCCCATGCCCCTGCCGACCCGCGTCCGAAAATAACTATCAGTTGCAGTGGATCGCCAATCATTGACACAGCCTGCCCTATAAGTGTATCACCCGCGTGGCTGTACCGATTCCAAAGTGGAATTTCGCCATACTGCATCAGACTTCGAGACTCAACAAAACCCATTGGAACCCCCCACCACATAATTGCTGCAGTATCGCTTCCATGTTGAAGTACGTAGGGCGCAGGCTCCTTCTTAATTCCCGGCAGCGACGGCCCTGAGCTGTAAACAAGCCAGCCGATACAGGTAGGGGAAACATAACTCTCGTCGCAGAAGACAATCGGATAGCAGTTGATAACGACCGCCAATAGGGAGACGAACACAATCGTCCAAACAGGATGCTTTACATTCCAATCAGAAAGTAATTTTGCGAATCCTTTAGATACCGCCTTTGATTCCGAGGTTGAGGCCGGGATGGAAACGTCGGTTTGAGGTGGTTTCATTTCAACAAGCGACAATTACTCAAATTACGAGAACTTAATTTTTTGCCGATGCACTGTCAAAAATAATCCCGCTATGAAACTGCTAATAATTGACTACCCTTTTGTTTGCGTCTTTGCATGACGTTCAGTTAGGATTCAGCAGTTGCTGCAAAGTACAGCATTTGCTCAAATTGAAGATTGTGTGAAAAGCGTGTTACTTAGTCCGTGCGTATTGATTTTTATGGGAGTGGCTGGCAGCGGCAAGACAACGATTGCAACTTTGTTCGCAAAAAAAACCGGAGCGTTTTTTTATGAGGGAGACGAATTTCATCCGCCCAAAAATATTGAAAAGATATGCAGCGGGATCCCGTTGACGGATGATGATCGAGAGAAATGGTTACAAACTTTAAGAGGAATTATCCTGCGCGCGATCAAGAAGGACGAGTTCACTGTTATCACCTGTTCAGCTCTGAAGCACGCTTACCGTGAGTTGTTACAAGATGGTGATTCGCGGGTTAAATTTGTTCACCTCACGGGGCCGCGTGCCGTCATTGAAGAGCGGCTAAAGGCCAGACGTGGCCATTTTATGCCGCCGAAGTTGTTGGAAAGCCAGTTTGTCATTCTTGAGCCGCCAGCGGATGCGCCGACTTTTAGTTGCGAAAAATCTCCCGAGGAAATCGTAACGGCATTAATTCAGGTTCTCGGAATTGTCCGACCGGATTGAATTTGCCGTGTGGCT
>JBEKZT010000081.1:0-8121 GCA_049509595.1 Verrucomicrobiota bacterium | reverse complement strand
ACATTATGCCATTGCTTGACGGAAAAACCGGAATCGTCTTCGGCGTCGCCAATAAACGCTCCATCGCGTGGGCCATCGCGCAGGCGTGGCACAAAGAAGGCGCGAAACTCGCGTTCACTTACCAGGGCGAACGCCTTAAAGACAACGTCGAGGAACTCGCCGGAACGTTTGGCGCGGACACGTTGATTTTGCCATGCGACGTGACGAAGGACGACGAAATCGCCAACGTCTTCAAAACCGTCGGCGAAAAATTTGGGAAATTAAATTTGCTTCTGCACTCCGTCGCCTATGCGCCGAAAGAGGCGCTCGAAGGCGAATTTGTGAATACGAGTCGCGAAGCCTTTCGCGTCGCGCACGATGTCAGCGCGTATTCGCTCGTTGCGCTCGCTCGCGCCGCCGCGCCGTTGATGACCGACGGCGGCAGCATCGTGGCGATGAGTTATTACGGCGCGGAAAAAGTCGTGCCGCACTACAACGTCATGGGCGTCGCCAAGGCCGCGCTCGAAGCCAGCACGCGCTATCTTGCCTACGACCTCGGCCCGAAGAAAATCCGCGTCAACTGCATCAGCGCCGGCCCGGTCAACACGCTCGCCGCGCGCGGCATTTCCGGTTTTCAGGAAATGCTGAAACATTACGAGGCCCACGCGCCGCTGAAACGAAATGTCTTGCCTGAAGAACTCGGCGCGACGGGAGCTTTTCTCGCGAGCGACGGCGCGGCGGCGATCACCGGCCAAGTTCTCTACGTTGATTCCGGTTATCAAATCATGGGAATGTAATTCGTTGAATCGTTAAATCGTTAAATCGGCATCGAATGTCAGCCGATTTAACAATTTAACATTTCAACAATTTGACGAGTTTTGCCACAAACGCTCCATCCACGTTGTCCGCAAACGGCAATAATTCGCATTCGCTCTCCAGCTTGAAATTTTCATGTTCGCGCAAAAATTCTTTCACGACCTCGGAATTTTCCTCCGGCTCAAGGCTGCAAGTGCTGTAAACCAAAACGCCGCCGGAGTTTAATTTCGTCGCGGCGAGCTTGAGCAAATCGAGTTGCGTCTGTTGCAACCGCGAAATTTCTTTCGACGAAATCCGCCAACGCAAATCCATGCGTCGGCTCATGACGCCGGTGTTGGAACACGGAGCGTCCACAAGGACGCGGTTGAAAGTTGAGGGTTGAGAGTTGAGAGTCGAAGACAAAATTGGTTCAACGCAAGTGACGCCAAGGCGCTGACAATTTTCTTGGAGCAGTTTCAATCGCTCTTCGGAAATGTCGCACGCAATGATTTTGCCTTCATTGTTCATCAATTGCGCGATGAAGGTGGTTTTGCCGCCGGGCGCGGCGCATAAATCCAGAATCGTTTCGCCGGGCTTCGCGCCGAGTTTGCACGCGGCGAGCAACGTGCTAGGGTCTTGGATGTAAAACCAGCCGGCGCGAAAACTCGCCAGCAAATTCAGTGGCGGATGCGATTTCAACTCGAAGACGAGATTTTCTTCAAGCTGTTCGCGCCGGACAAAATCGTATTCCACATTTTCAGCTCGCCATTTTTCGAGCAATTTGCCCGCGTCAACTTTCAAACGATTGACACGTGCGTAAGTTTTCGGCGGTGCATTGTTCCATTCGAGCAGTTGACGCATTTTTTCGTCTCCGAATTTTTTTTGCCATTTTTCCACGAGCCATTCGGGATGCGAATGGCCGACGGCTAGATTGGAATTTTTTAATTCAGCCAGAATTTTTTTTGTTTCGTCAAATTCGCGTAAATAACCGCGCAAGATAGCGTTCACGAATCCAGCTTGCGGACCGAAGCCGTTTTGTTTGGCGAGTTCGACGGTTTCGTGGACGGCGGCGTGATCGGGAATACGGTCGAGCCAGAAAATCTGGTAAAGGCCGAGCCGCAATAAATTTTGGAGCGCTGGTTTTTGTTCACGGCCATTGGTTTTTCGCGCGATGAGCCAATCAAGAGTGGCCTGCCAGCGGACAACGCCATAAACAATTTCCTGGCAAAGTCCGCGATCAGCCGATGAAAGTTGCGCGTTAGCCAGCGCACTTTCGAGCAGGTCTTCGACGAATTCGCCGCCGGAGTTGCGTTGCCCCAAAACGCATGTTGCAATTTGTCTTGGATTTTGGTCGCTCACCAACTTTAATAAAGTCGTTCAGCTATCGGGACGCGAGATTAAAAGCTTATGAAAGAAGAATTTGAAAAACTGGCGGCGGGGGGAAAAATCGAGGGACGGCATGTCGAACCACTGACACAACTGGCGACAAACGGTTTTTGCATGCACCGTAGTTGGGGTTTCGGACGCATCAAAACAGTGGACACGGTGTTCGCGCGGTTTACGATTGATTTTCCCGGCAAGACGGGTCATACGATGGATTTGGCCTTTGCCGCCGAGTCACTCAAGCCGATTTCGAAAGATCACATTCTCGCGCGCAAGGCCGCCGATATCGACAGCCTGCGCCAAATGGCCACACACCATATTGATTTGATCAAAGTTGTATTGAACAGTTTCGGAGGGAAAGCGACAGCGGAGCAGATTCAACAGGCGCTCGTGCCCGATGTCATTCGTGATGATTGGAAAAAATGGTGGGAAACGGCGCGGCGCGAAATGAAAAAAGATGGACATTTCATCGTGCCGCTGAAGAAAACGGAGTCGGTCGTTTATCAGACGCAGGAAACATCGTTGCAGGAACGGTCGCTGGCGGATTTTCGCGCAGCGAAAGGTTTGAAAGCGCGCGTCGCGGTCGTCGGTGAAGTAGTGAAGAGCGTGTCCGATTTGACGGACAAGGCGGCGGCGGCCAGTGAAATCATCGCCGCACTGAACGCCGATATTTTGTCGCATCAACGCACGCAACCGTCGGTCGCGCTCGAAGCGATTTTTGCGCGCGACGATTTGCGCCAATCCGCCGGCCTGCAAGCTGCACCAAATGAAATTACCGCCGCGCAAATTTGGTTGCAGGAAAACATCAAATTCGGACCCATGTTGGAATTGATTCCCGCCGCCAAACATAATCGCGCGCTCGAATCGTTCAAGCAGGCGAATCCTGACCGCTGGCAAGAGACGTTGCGCGGTTCGCTGAATCTCGTTTCCGCAAAGCTCTGCAAGGAGTTTGCCAGTTTGCTCATTCACGAAGGCAAAATGGATTTGCTCAAGGAAACTCTGGCGCGGCTTGTCAACCAGCACACCGCCGGCAGCGAACTCCTGCTCTGGCTTGGTCGCGAGCGCAGCGACGCCTTCGCGGACATTCTCGGCCCGGAAATTTTTCGCGCGATGCTGACGGCGATGGAACGTGATCAATTCAATGAACGGCGCTCGAACCGTTTGCGCGATTTTATTTTGGAAGACCACGAATTGATTGCCGAATTGACTGCCTCCGCCGACATCGAAGTCGTTGAAGACCTCACGCGCGCGCTGCAACTTTCGCCCGTGTTTGACGACATGGACAAGCGTTCGTTGCTCGCGCGGCTCGTCAAGGCGCATCCTGCCGTGCAGTCGCTCGTCAGTGGCGAGCAAACCAAGCAGGACAGTTCGCTCCTCGTTTCGTGGGAAAGTCTTGAACGGCGTCGCGCCGAATACGGGGAACTGGTGCAAAAGAAAATTCCGGCCAACTCGAAGGAAATCGCCATCGCGCGCAGTTATGGCGACCTCAGCGAAAATCACGAATATAAGGCTGCCAAAGAAATGCAGAAAATTCTCATGCGCCGCAAAGAGGAACTCGAAACGCAACTCGCCCGCGCACGCGGCACGGATTTTTCCAACGCGAAGACGGACGCCGTGAATATCGGCACCATTGTTCAGGCCACGAATCTTGAAACGAATCAGTCCGAGTCATTCACGATTCTCGGTGCATGGGATTCCGAGCCGGAGAAAGGCATTATCAGCTACCTTTCGCCCGTTGCTCAATCGTTGCTGAATCGCAAAGTTGGCCACGAAGTGGAGTTTGAACTCCACGGCACAAAAAGACGGCATCGCATCGAAAAGATTGAAGCGGCAAAAATGGAAGCCGCCGCTGCTCCGGCGGTTTGATTTAAAAGGCACGAAGATTTTCTTTTCGTGCCTTTGTGTCTCGGTGGTTGAAAATTTTCAAGCCTTGCCGCCGAAGGTCACGAAATCGTCCATGTCCAGCACGTCGAACCACGTCGCAATGTCCTCGCGCTTTGGCCCGGCGGCTTTATGCAGGCTGTTGAAAAACTCGCGCGATTCTACGTCCATCGGCACGCGTTTTTCGGCAAGTTCCGACCACGCGGCGATTTCCGCATCCGAGCGTTTGTGCTCCGCATTCCTTTCAATCCATTCAAGGATTTCGCCGTCGCTTTTGCCCAGTTCTTTTTTCAAGACTTCCGGGTTGATGCCAATAAATTCCAGAAATCGCTGGTCCAGCGGACATGCATAATGATACTCGCCGTTTTTTCCGGCAATCGTTGCGCGGCCCTTGTCCAGCATTCGCGGCAAAATAACATAGCCGCCGAGCCGCACGCGCGGACTGCGCGGCGGGAATTTCGTCAGGTCAGGAGTGTGTAATGACATAATTTTGGAATTGTAGTTTTGGTTTCAGTTTCAATCGCCGCATTCAATTTTGCGACGGCTCTCAACTTGCATCCAAAATGCCGAATTGCAAGTCGCGCTCGAAATTTTTATATTGCTTGCGTGAAACAATCGGGAAAAGCCTCACTTGCCGCACTGCGGCTCATCGGCCTTGCGTTTGCGGCGGTGATTGTGCTGCTCGCGGTTTCGTTACTTGCCAAAATCATTGGCGCGTTCGTCTTGGGAATGGCTTGGGTGCTGCTCGTGCTTTGGGTTTTGCTTGCGGTCTTCACATTTTACTTTTTTCGTGATCCCGACCCGATGGTGCCGACCGCGCCGAACCTCGTTGTTTCACCCGGCCACGGCAAAGTGGACGTTATTGACATGACGACGGAAACCGGTTTTATGGGCGGCGAATGCCAGCGTGTTTCTACTTTCCTCTCCGTGATTGACATTCACGTGCAAAATGCGCCGGTGACGGGTCGCGTCGCCTATTTCAAGCACACGCCCGGCCAATTTCTGAATGCGATGAAGACCGAATCCGCGCAGTTCAATGAAAATGTGCTTGTCGGGTTCGATTGCCTCGAGCCGCGCGGCGAAAAAATCGGTGTGCGGCTTATCGCCGGTTTGATTGCGCGCCGCATCGTTCCGTGGATTCAGGAAAACGATGCCGTTCAACGCGGCGACCGTATCAGCCTCATCCAATTTGGATCCCGCGTGGACATTTATCTGCCGAAGCGCGCCAAAATCAAGGTGAAGCTCGGCGACAAGGTGGTTGGCGGAGAAACTGTGATTGCTTCTTTTGACTGAAATGAACGAACCGATTTCTCAAAAACTGCCGCCCGACGATTCGGACGCAAAGTTGAAGATTTATTTTCTGCCGAACCTGCTGACGGCGGGAAATTTGTTTTGCGGCTTTGTCGCACTCACAAAAATTGTCGAGGCCGATCCCACCAGTGATGATTATTTCATGCAAATCAAACTTGCGCTCGCGTTCATCTTGCTCGCCTGCATTTTCGATTTGTTCGATGGCCGCGTCGCGCGGATGGGCGGCGTGGAAAGCCCGTTTGGGCGCGAATTCGATTCACTCGCCGACTTGATTTCTTTCGGCGTCGCGCCCGCGTTTCTCGTCCAACGCGTCGTGTTGCGGGACGCCTTTAGCGATTACCCACAATTAAATCAAGTCAGTTGGTTCATTGCGTCGATTTATTTGCTCTGCGGCGCGTTTCGCCTCGCGCGGTTCAACTGCCTCGCCGCGATGCCGAACAGCAACATAAACAAGGATTTTCTCGGCTTTCCAATTCCATCCGCCGCCGGACTGGTTGCGTCGCTGACGCTGCTTATCATCCATTTCAACGAAAAGGAAAAAAGCCTCGGCCACTGGAATTATTTGATCGCCGCCGTCCTTGTGTTTTTATCGGCAATGATGGTCAGCACCGTGCGCTATCCGAGTTTCAAATCACTCGGACTGCGCTCAACCACGACTTTTTTGAAAATAATTGTTGGCGCGTTGTTTGTTGGCTGCATTTTGATTCTGCACGAAAAAATTCTTTATTATGTTTTGCCCGCGTTCTTTACCACGTATTTGATTTACGGTTTTGTGCGTCCGAGTCTCTCTCGCGCGTGGCGGCGTGAAATCGAAGAGGAAGATGACGAGCCGGACGGCGCGAATTGACCATGCCCGACTTGCCGCCAATTTTTTCTGCCGCGCTCGCGGGTTTTATCACCGCGTTGGTTTTCTCCTCAATTCCCGTCGGGCCGATTAACCTCACCATCCTCAATGAAGGCGCTCGTCGCGGTTTTTTGTGGGCGATGCTCATCGGCCTCGGTGCGTCCGCGATGGAAACAATTTATTGTGTGATTGCCTTCACCGGATTTTCGTCGTTCTTCGACATCCGCGTCGTGAAAGCGTCCATGGAACTCTTCAGCTTCGTCTTTCTTTTGTTTCTCGGAGCAAAATTTCTCATGGCCCAGACCGTGAACGTGCCGTTGAAACTCGATGCCGCCTCGAAAAAAATCGAAGTGCGGCTCGATGAAAAACTGCACCCTCGCTCGGCTTTTGCCACCGGCTTCGTGCGTGTGATGGGCAATCTCGGCGTGCTGCTGTTCTGGATCGTGCTGGCCGCCAATTTTATGGCGCACGACTGGGTCGCCGACAAAATTTCCGCCAAGGCCGCGTGCGTCGGCGGCGTTGCACTCGGTACAAACGCATGGTTTTGCGGGTTGAGCTTCGGTGTGTCGCGCGGCCACGGGCGCTTCAGTGAAAAAACCCTGCTGCGCCTGCAACACCTTTCTGGAATCTGCCTGATCGCCGTCGGACTTTTTGACGGCGCGCACATCGTGTGGCAACTGGCGCGTCATAAAATTTAGAAAGCCTTTTGTATTCTCTGTATTCATTGCGGTTAAAATAAAAATTTATGCTAAAAGCCGGAATCGTCGGACTGCCCAACGTGGGCAAATCAACTTTGTTCAACGCCCTCACGCGCTCGCGCAAGGCCGAGGCCGCGAACTATCCGTTCTGCACCATTGACCCGAACGTCGGCATCGTCATCGTGCCGGACGCGCGGCTCGAAGTGCTCAAGGGCATCGCCAAGACGAGCGTGATCATCCCGGCGGCGGTGGAATTCGTGGACATCGCCGGTCTCGTGAAAGGCGCGGCGGCGGGTGAAGGTTTGGGCAATAAATTTTTGACCCACATCCGCGAAGTGGACGCCATCGTCCAGGTCGTGCGCTGCTTCGAAGACGCGGACATCCATCACGTCGCGGGCAACATTGATCCCATCCGCGACATCGAGACCATCACGACCGAATTGGTTCTCGCCGATCTGGAAGCCGTGCAAAAACGTCTCGCCAGCGTAGCCAAGGACGCCAAGCGTGGCGACAAGGAAGCGCTCGCACAGGAAACTGTCCTGAAAAAAATCGAGCCGCATCTCAACGCCGGGAAACCTGCGCTCACCATCGAACTCACGCCGGAAGACAAAGCCATCTCGCGTTTGTTCTGGTTGATGACCGACAAGCCGACGATTTTTGCGTGCAACGTGAAGGAATCTGATCTGGCGACGGCGGACAAAAATCCATTCGTCCTCAAAGTCCGCGAATACACGAAGAGCCATTTCGCCTGCGAAGCCGTCGTCATCAGCGCGCAGATCGAAAGCGATCTGATAGATTTGTCCGAAGCCGAGGCGAAGGAATTTTTGAAGGAACTCGGCGTCGCGGAATCCGGCGTCGGCGCGCTCATCCGCGCGACGTATCATCTGCTCGGCCTGCGGACGTATTTCACGGCGGGCGAAAAAGAAGTCCGCGCGTGGACGATCCACAACGGCGACACCGCGCCGAAAGCCGCGGGCGTCATCCACTCCGATTTCGAGCGCGGCTTCATCAAGGCCGAGACCGTGGCTTATGACGATCTGGTGAAATTAGGTTCTGTCGCCGCCGCGCGCGAAAAAGGTTTGTATCGGATGGAAGGCAAGGAATACGTCGTGAAAGACGGCGACGTGCTGCTGTTCAAATTCAATGTTTAGTTTTTGAACCGCAGAGGCGCGGAAGAATTTTTCAATGCTTGGGACTGACCCCTTTACGATGGTTTATACGTCGTCATTT
>JBEKZT010000080.1:0-12673 GCA_049509595.1 Verrucomicrobiota bacterium | reverse complement strand
CTAAACAGAATATCAGGTTGGGTCACCACGCGTTGAAATGTCACTGTAACGAGCTGGTTGTTAACGACCGCCTCCATCGTATATTGATTTGTGATTGGCTCCCAATACTGGCCAAGAAGTGAATCAAAATCCCTCCGCACAAATTGCACTTTCTCAATGCCTTGATAAATTGCGGTGGTGTTTCCGTTCGTACCGGAACCTGCTGCAAACTCGCAAGGTGCCACTAAAACAGTGTAGTTTGTCGATGTTATAATTATGTTCGTTGAAACGATATTTGTTGTCGTAGGATTCGGTATATTTGTGACAGCCCCTGAACTATTCGTGATGGAGGTAGCGTTGGTTGCCAAAATCTGAAGGATATCCAATCCACACGTATTGGTAGGAATCAGAAAGAAATCTCCCGAGACGATATTCGATAAAACGGTTGTCGTTGTCGTATTGGTTGTTAATCGCGATGGACTGCCATAAGGCGACCCATAGCCCGGGGGCGCAAAGGAAATGGTCTGAACTTGAATCTGAACGGGCGTGTTGGTGGTAAAGATGTTGGTTCCTAAGTTGGCAAAAGTATAGGTAAAAGTGCCATTGTTGGATGTGGTTAACGTGAACTCGTCATTGAAGTTCGTATAGGTCAGCCCGCTACCACCGACTAGTGTGCTGTTAGTGGCCGCCACTTCGGTAGTAAGATTGGCTGCAGTTAAAAGATAACGTAATCCAATCATGTCATCACGAGTCAAGCCGGTGTAAAAGCCACCAGTAACCAATCCATCGGCTGTATTGGCCGCTACGGCGGTGTATGTATTGGCCAGTGGATCCACTGGAAAAGGAACTGTAATCGCGTCTGGAGGTGTTGGCGGGTTGCATAATTCCTCAATATAATAACTGTAAAGCGTGCCATTGACGTATGGTGAATACTGCAAGTTGATGTCAAAATTCCGTTGTATCACTAAATACTCCATGTAGTTTGGACAAGGAGCCGGAGGATTAGCAAGTTGGTTGCGCTGCCGCAGAGTCCACGTAAAACGTTCCGGTTGATCCAATCCCAATTGTTCAACCAACAAATGCAGCGTTTCAGATTTCAGATCAGTCAACCCCAAAACCTGAGCCGAATAATTTATCTCCTGCGATTCCATCGGAAATTCTGAAAGGGAACTGCTGTAACTGTCCACGTTGCTAAGGCTGTTCATAATGGCAAAAGCACTATCCACTGCAGCCAACCCATTGGATTCAAAATAAGTCGTAAAAATTGAGTCGGACGCATAATACAGTACCGGAGCATTGCGGCGATACCCTTCACCTATATTTTTAGGTCCTCCAATATCTTCCAGCACGACAGCACCACCCTCTGTATTTACCTCAGTATTTATGAGGGCATAACCAATGCCATCCACCTGCCAGAAATCACCGCCATTGGCAGTCGGCCCCAACAACGCAAATCCCCAAGCAGATTGAAGACCGAATACCAGTCCGCCAATCAATAAAAATCTTTTGAATAATCGCAACATACTATATTTCACTGACGCAAAAGCAGAATGCGGTAATAACCACCCAAACCATGACCAACAAAAATTGAATCACTCGTACCGGCGGCAAAACGCGGCGCGCCAAGATTGCTCCACGTGATGAAATCTGTGGTTGTCTGGACTTGATACGTTTGTCCCGGTTGTGTATTCCATGAAAGGAACAAACCTTCAGCCGTGCTACTTAAAGTCGTGCTCAACCAAGTACTGGAATTCAATGGATTGCCGCCACTTAAGAAAACTTGGTAAAGTGTTGGGCCACCGGGAGCCAGCGGCGCGGTCACGTTTGTCGGCCAACTGCTGAAATTGTAACCGTAGTATAGCTCCATCCATTCAAACGGAATGCCGTAGTCATTCAATCCACTCCACGTTGTGCCACTAACCGACGGTGACAACGGCGAGCGGCGCCCATCCGTCATGACGTAATCCACCTGAAATGAATGCGTGCTGCTGGCTATCAGTCCATTCGCTGCCGTCATTGTCCAAACGTTGGTGGTGGTAACAGCCGTCGGCGTGTTCGTACCATCAGCATAAACTTCGTAATTGGAAACGGACAACCCCGACACCGGTGGCCATGAGACCTGCAATTGCGGCTGATATGTGTTGCTGATCACGATAAACGGCGCATAAACAAACAACGAGCTGATCGGCTGCAAGGTGGCGCTGGTGTTCAGGTAACGCTGGGCATATAAATCAAAACCATAGGGGGCACCGGTGAAACTGGTCCAAACCACCAGAAATTGTTCCGCGCCGTCCGAAGCAACTGTTGGCTGCATTTGTGAACTGACGGTAGTGGAATTAACGCGAAACTCGCCGCCAATTTCTGACGTGTCTTCATTCAAGAATTGTCCATAAACGCCTTGGAGCGAACCATCCTCACCCATACTCGTCCATATAATCAAATAATCTGTCCCCAACGCGCTGACCCGCGGTGCATATTGATCACCGTAAAGATAGGAATTCACACGCACCACTATGCTACCAACACCTGCGCCGGTAAACGAACGGGCATAAATATCCAAACTGTTGGTTAAGTCAATCATGTCACGCATACCCCATGCCACCATAAAACTACCATCCGAACCGGCAGCCACACTTGGATTAGCACAGGGATTTGAATCTGCGTTCACTAAAAATTCATTGTTCGTTGTAGTGCCACTGCCATCGTTGTAAATTCGCGCGTAAATATCCACGCTGGGATAAGATTCCAAACCAGGCAAAACCTCATTTGCACTAGCCGCGCCAACAACCCGCTCCTGTTCGGATACCCATACGACGACGAATCCGCCGCTGGGCAATGCCGCCACAGTGGGCGTGCGTTGATTGTAGGACGTGAACTGGTTGATTAAAAACTCACCGGTGACCGGCTGACCGAACGGTGTAAAAATCCGGCCATAAACATCCTGCAAACTGTTCGGTCCGGCCTCATCAAAACTGCCCCAAACGACGATGACATTGCCATTGGTTAATGTAGCCACAGCGGGATTGATTTGAAAATTATTCGTGAACGTGTTCACCAACACATCATTCGTCGTCGTGAAGGTGTTGGTGGAAGTCAAAAACCGTGCGTAAATGTGCTGGTATCCTTGTTGTCCGCCCTGCCAGACGAAAACCGCACCGCCATTCTGCAACAATGCCACCCGTGGATTTTCCTGATCGCCCGCGCCTTGCACATTCACACGAAAAGGACTCAATGAACCGGAGAGCGTGCCGTTCAGTTGCATCGCGCTCACACCCCAACCATTGCCGTCGGTAACATTATCCTGCCAGACAACAAAACCGCCGGTCGGCGTGACCGCCACGTCCGGCATCACCTGATCGCCAAGCAAAGAACCGGCTATCGCATACTCGGTGCCATTGGTCGCGTAGTAACTCTGTCCGAAAACCATGACAGGAATTCCGACGGCGAGGATGCAGCACAAGGCGACTCTGCGGACGTACAACATAAGCGAATTTAACAAGCATAAACGCTTCCCTGCGC
Source organism: Verrucomicrobiota bacterium (assembly GCA_049509595.1). Lineage (GTDB taxonomy): Bacteria > Verrucomicrobiota > Verrucomicrobiia > Limisphaerales > UBA11358 > UBA11358. The sequence continues at coordinate 9,175 of JBEKZT010000080.1, read as the reverse complement.
TTTGTCCAAAATTTCTTTGGATAAAATGCGCCGCAAACAAAAAAATTTGCTTCAAATTCATTTTTCTAAATCAAAACCGCCTGTCGTTCGTGCGATTCTTCCAGCGCCGCCAGCAGCGTTTTGAAACCCCAGCGCAAATATAATTCGCGCAATTTTCCGGCGTCCGCCGGTTTCTCCGCCAGTTCCTCCGGCGAAAATTCGCAGGGCAAATCGTGCAATCTCACCAGTTCCTGATTGCGCCGCACAATATTTTCCGAGGCGCGCAAACTTGCGCGCAGTTTTTCCGATTTCACTTCGTCGAGCCGCTTATACATCACAGCGACGGAACCAAATTGGTTTAGCAAATCGGTCGCAGTTTTCGGACCAACACCGGGCACGCCGGGAATGTTGTCCACACTATCACCCATTAAACTTAACCAATCGGCGATTTGCGACGGTTCGAGGCCTGTTTTGGCGCGCACCTGCTCGTTCGTCCAAATCGTCTCGGTTTTGTCGTGCGGGTTCAACAAACCGATTCGATCCGAAACCAATTGCATGAAATCCTTGTCCGAACTGGCGATGACAACTTCCATTCCAGCATCCGCCGCGCGACGCGCAAGGCACGCAATGTAATCGTCAGCCTCGACACCTTTTTGACGGAACGACGCGATGCCCGCCGCTTTTAAATAATCCGCAATCTCGTCGAGTTGCGGCCTCAATTTATCCGGCATTTCAGGACGTTGCGCCTTGTATTCCGGCAGTGCGGCCGTGCGTTCTGCGTTCAACCCGTCGTCCCAAACTACCATCAAATGTGTCGGCGCAACGGTCGCGTGAATTTTTGACAGCATTTTGATGAAGCCATAAATCGCATTCGTCGGGCGGCCATCGGACGAATGCAACTCGCGTATCGCGTGAAACGCGCGATAAGCGTAGGCATGTCCATCAATGATTAAAAACCGTTCCACAAATTTACTCTTACTCGTGAACGGCTTTCATTGAACAGGCATGGTCACTGACCGATCGGTTTCGGTTACCTGTCCGGCTCCGGGCGGCTGCGCCGGAATGGTATTCTGCGCAAACGGAAGTTCGTCATCCGAATGAACGCGGTTGCCAGCCGGATCCACAATTGTGGCCGTCACAAAAATCATCAGGTTCTTTTTATCCGAAGTTTTGGTCTGGCTTTGGAAAAGTTTTCCCATCAACGGGATGTCGCCCAGCACCGGCACTTTGTCTACTTCGGTGCTGATCGTGGAGGAAATCAATCCGCCAATGACGACAGTTTGGTTGTCCCAGACGTTCACGGTGGTGACGACCTGCCGAACAGTAAAAACCGGCAATACAATGGGTCCCAAGGCTACACCCGCGCCACCTGAGCCTCCCGTGACGGTAATTGCAGAAATTGGAACTGTATTTGGACTTAGGTAGCCGCCAAATTCGGTCAAAGACGGAATCAAAGTCAGATTGATCGTGTAACCATCTGACAAAACGTCAGGCACAACGTCCAAAACCGGGCCGACTTCCAACGGTGTTGTTTGGGCCTGTTCAATGGTCGTGTTCGGATTGCTAATCGTGGTTCCAGTCGTAGTAGCCGCCGTGGTGCTTGCACTGTTATTTGCGCTGAAGCCGGTAACAACGGTCGTGATTTGCGTCGCGCGCATTTGGGTTTGCCGTCCGCTGACGGTCGTCACTTCGGGTTCGGCCAGTTCGTCGGCACCCTGGCGCGATTCCAAAGCATGGAGGACAACCTGAAAATTGGGATTGCTCAGAATACCTGTGAGTGTGCCAATTGCGGGAAGGCTAGAATTATTAAGACCGCTGGTCAAACTTTGAACTCCGTTTGCAATGGTAGTGCCGGATGTAGGGTTGCCGGGAAACGTGCCGGACGGATTGACCGCTGTAGCGGGTACATTGAGTGTCCCGGCGTTGCCGCCTTGTGCTTGCACAGAACTTCCTATGTTGAACGCGCCCAAATACCAGTCAAAGCCCAAACCTGCACTGTCAGTCTGATCCACTTGAATAAACCTTGATTTAATATGAACCTGCGGAGCCACCTCGTTCAAAGCCTGAATGGCATTTTCAATGGTGTCCAAATCCTGCATCGTCGCGCGCACAAACAAAAGCCCCAGCCGATCATTGAAAAAAATGCTTTTGGGCGGAGTCAAATCCACGCCTAAAGTCGTGAAGAAATTTCTGGCTGCGATGCTGACATTGACCGTTGGATTTGTCACGGTCACGAAATTTATACCACCGTTGCCATTCTGCCCGCCGCCAGCACCACCGCCACCACCGCCACCACCACTGCCGGTGGAGAGAAGACTAGCACCACCTGGCGCTGTAACTACGACCGGAACAACCGCGCCGCTATTTTGATTGTTGCCGCCACCGCTGCTGGAACTGCTGCCGCCGCTTCCGCCACTGCCTCCGCTGCTACTATTTCCGCCAAACGACTCGGCGTTTACACTTTGCAAACCTTGATAAAAGGTATCTGGATCCACTTTGAAGGTGCGCGAAAAAAGTTGCGGTTGATCGGGACCTTTGGCCGAAAAAACAATGGCGTAGTCTTCTATGGAATATTTAATGGGGTGATCGGCAACCTGCACAATGGCATCCAGCGCGTCCGCCAAACGCACATCATTAAGCGCCGGATTGATCTTGATGACGATTGAATTGACATCCACCTGTTCGCCTTCGGCATTCGCATTGGCAGTAATCGGCAAACCCGTGTTGGGATCAATTTGCGTTGCGGTCGGTTGCGGCACACCCCGGCCGCCGGGCACTCCAGGATTCGACCCATTGATCGTCCCCACAGTCTCTGGAGCATTGTCCTCGTTAGGATTGATCAAAAAGTTGATGCCTTTTTTTTCAGGGTCGCGCAATTTGCTTTGTTCGCTCAAATTGCGGACGACTTCGCTTAACGGCAAACCATCATAAAAAACATTGTCGAGGTGGATGAGATTCAGTTTGTTGACAATGGCCTCACGACCCGGGCCGGTGTAAATTAAATTTGTCGAAGCGTAGGGATTGGGCACAGGCAAGTTCTGGTTTCGCAATGGTGATTCCCATGCCTTGGCCACTTGCACCAAACGGCTTTCCGAATCAACCGTTCGGTAGTGCTCTTCGCGGGAGTAAGCAGCCTGTTTGACCAGATTCAAATAATAGAACGCGCCCTGATTATCCGGGTCTAATTTCACGGCCTGTTCCAACTTGGTCTCGGCTTCTTCAAATTTGCCCATTTCGTAAAGCAGCTTACCGTCGCGCACCAAAGTGTTTGCGTCCGTCTTTTCGTTCACGATGGCAGGAACTTGTTGCAGCGTTGCCTCGTCGGGCATTTTGCCACGCATCTGTGCCATGAATTTGTCGTTTTGTTTCTTTAATTCAAGCGCCGCCGAGTTTTGCGGATCCACTACCAACACACGGTTAACCTGCGTGTTGGCTTCGCGCAAATCACCCTGCTCCTGCGCGAGGCGCGCTAGTTGAATACGCGTCGAAGTAAGTCCTTCAATGGTCTGTGCCGTCTCAGCGTCAATGCCGGAACCAATTTGCTGCACGAGCGAATAGGCTTCATCGTAAAGCCGCGCGGCAGCCGTTAAATCTCCGCGAGCAACAGCAACCTTGGCGTCATCAAGTTTCTGGCGCAGCACAATGGTGTTGGCCTGACGCAACACAGCCTCGTTCACGGCGGCTTCCGACGGGTTGGTTTGAGCCGGCGAAACAGTGACGGCGGCTAACATCAAAATTAAACCGATGGAAACAGGAACTACTTTTGTCATGGCTTGCTTCAGGTTCATCGAAATCAACGCGTTTGGATTCCGGCAACGTTGTTACGATCAAATGTCATTGGGAGTTAGAGTTGTAAGGCAACGTCGTTTTTTTCTGGTTCGATTTTGCAGACAATACCACTTCGTTTTGGTTGATGGCAACGATAATGTAATCGTCGTCGTCAAATTTTAAATCCGCGCCCACATGCTGGTTCGTCCATTTTTTGTTTTCCGGATCATATTCCAAGTCCGCCATATAACCATCCACGCGGCGAAATGGCTGTGTTGCAGACACACTCGCCTGATCTCCCGTATCCGTCAAATCTAAAACCAACTGTGTCGGATTTTCCGGCGGACCATTCACCGCGCGAATCGTGTAAGCGTCGTTCTTTTCGTTCAACGAAGAATAATGTTCCCGGTGGACACGCTGCGATGGAGAAGCCGCAGCCTGACGTTCGACACCAATAATGTAACGCACGCCAAATTCATTTGTCTCCACCGAATCGAGTGTGAGAATAAAATAAAGCGGCGTGATTTGCGTGACAGTCACTGCGCGCGGACCCACTTCATTGCCGCTGGCGATTTTAATCAAAGTGCCGTTCGGGGTTTTTTGCCATTCAACTGGATTGAAAAGTCTGTTGGTCGTTTCGAAATCAAGGCGGTAAGCTGATTGCAGGCGCTGGATAGCGGTGTTTTCCAATGTCAAATCCAGCGGTGGCAGCGGTTTAACCGAGCGAGAAATAATGCTATTGCGCGTGTCTTCCAACTCCTGCTGGTCGTGTATGATATAAAACGGCAAAAAAACAAGCGCACCGACCAAACCCAGCAGCACAACGCCAAGCAAAATCTTTTCGTAATTTTTTTTGATGAAATTCATGCGCTTATTTCTTCGGCAACAATTTCACAAGTTCGACTTCCACCGTGACAGTTAAAAGCTGTTCGCTGAGCACTGTCTGCAATCCGCCATGACTCGGCGGCGCGAACGGCTGCATCATCATTTGTTGCGGGTATTGCGGCGGCGGGTTGCCCATTCCTGCGTTGTATGGATTCGATGCATTCGCGGCCATCGCTTGCGCTGGCTGCACGTTGATGCCTTTTAAAATGAATCCATCAGGCGACGATGCGAAACTCGACAGCACTTCCGCCAAATCCTGACTGAAACAGCGAAAGGTAATTTCGTATGGCACGAAAACGGCCAGATTGTTTGTGGTCGGCGATTCGCTTAAATAATCCGATTGCGGCCCGTTGGCGTCGTCATCTGAAGCGTGGGCGCGACGCAAATTATCCAGCGAATTGATTTTTGCGGCGAACAAAATGTCACAAATCTCCTTCACTTCGCCAAGTTGCACCGCGAGCCGTCAGCCTCGTGCTGCAACTGATTAATTGTGCGGCGCAACGCCGCGGCAAATTCCTCGCTTGTCACCGGACCGTCGCCCGGGTTCGGAATGGGAGTGATTGATTGAAAATGCTGACCCGTCTGTTCAACCCATTTGCTGACTTCCCGTTCCTCATCGCGGGCGGCATCAACATTGTTTATTTTGTCATTGCCCGGCGATGGATTCTGATCGTTTAACTGTTGCAACGTGCTGTAAGTCTCATTCAACGTGTCCAGCGCCGTTTTGTTGCGCTGCCAGTTATTGAAAATATAAACGCCGGCGGCGGCCAACAGCGCTACAGCGATGACCGCACCAATGACAAAAAATATATTTCTCTTAATCCAAGCCATGTTAAAAATTCAGCGGATTTTTCAGCACTACTGAAACTCCAAATGTAAACGTGCCCGATGGGTCGTCTGGGCTGATTTGTCCCGTCAGTTGCGTCGCATTTGGATCAAAATAGGAAATGGCTTTCAACTCATTTTCCACCGCGTAGGCAATTTCGCTGTTCGCCGACGGATCCACGCTTGATAAACTTACCGCACGACAAACCAAAGTAATGGTGCCAGGTTGATTGGTTTGATTCGGCGCATTCGACGATGGATTTGGCATTTGCGGCGCACCTCTGTATTGCGGCACACCATAATCGGGAGTTGGTGCACCGTTATTATCGGTTGATATTGAAGTCATCTGCTCAATCCAGATTCCAGCTTGCACACCCGGAGATTGCGCGGATAATTTTTTCTGAATGTCGGCTTCTGCACGGATCAGTGCGGAGCGGAGTTCCGCCAGCACATCGCCCCAATAATACCTGTCCTGCATCCACGTCGCGATTTGATTTGCATCCTGCTGTGTCGAACCCAGCTTCGAGTAAACGCCTTTGAATTGGTCGGACGTTGCCTGTCGTTGCTCAACCTCCGGTTGAAGTTTTCCAATTTCATCCTCTTTTGAGGTGGCGAGTTTTTTGAACAAAAACCCAACCGCGAACGCCACTAACACAAGGCTGAAAACTGTAAAAACAAAATACGGTTTCTTTTCGTTAAACGTGCGCCAGCGCAGCGTGCTCTCCGGCATCAAATTCAATTCCACCGGACAGTTTGCCAGATTGCGCAAACCAAGACCGACAACTTCGCCGAGAGAGTGCGCAACGCGTGCGAGTTCTTCGAGGCTTACTGACGGATCAATCTGCACGTTGCGGAACGGATTGAAATATTCGACCGGAATATTCAGTTTTTCCGCAAAAAACTGAGCGGTGTAAGGCATGATGGATGCGCCGCCGGAAAGGAAAAGCCGCTGCGGTGCCGAACCGCCCATTTGCCCGCGATAAAACTGTATGGTCTGGTTGACCTGAATGTGCAACCTCGTCATGAATTGCCGCGAGATTTTTGAAATGGCCGCCTGATTCTGATTTTCAGGTTCTTCATACGCACCACCGAGACTGACAAAGCCTTCTTTGATTTTGATTTGCTCCGCGACTTCAAATTTCAATTTGCTTTCATTCGCAAAATCTTGAGTGATGGAATTCGCGCCCAGACTGATGCTGCGCGAAAAAACTTTTCCCTTTTCAAAAAACAGCAGGTTGCTTGTCTTGGCCCCAATGTCGAGTAACATCGTGCAGTCTTCCAAATCACCGTAGTTATAGCGAAACGCGTTGCACAGCGCGGCAGGCGAAGCGTCGCACAATTGTAAATGTAATTTTGCTTCTTCTGTGATGCGAAACAAACCTTCAACCACGTCCGTTTTAATTGCTACCAGCAGCACTTCCAATTCGCCGCCGCTGCTTGAACCCAAAATCTGATAATCCCAAACCACTTCCGCGAGCGGGAACGGCACGTTCTGCTGCGCCTCGTATTGGATGATCTGCGTCACCTTGCCCGCGTCCACCGGCGGCAACTTGACAAACTTGGAAAAAACGTGAAAACCCGGCGCGCAAATATTGATGTTGCGGGCTTTGCTCCCTCTTTCAGCCAGCGCTTCGCGCAACGCTTTGAGAATGACAGCTTCGCGCGTGGTTTCCTGCGCGCCTTCCACGCCAAGCGGTTTGAGTACAAAACCTTTAAGACAAAGGCTGCCCGCTTCGGTGATTTCAAACTCGGCCAGTTTTAAGCTGCCCGCGCCAAAATCCACCGCTAGGAATGATTTCGAACTCAGCATTGACGCTCGTCGTTATAGACAAAAAATGCCTCAACTTCCAACATTTTGTTTGAGGCAACCGCTGTTCTTTAAAGCAAATTTTTACCGCGGTCAAACAGAAAACAAAAAACTCAAATAATTTCCCCGCACGCAGCTTCAATTAAAACATTGCTTCCGTCAACCGGCTTTGGCTTCATTCTACCGCCGTTAATGAACCGTTGTCGCATGCAAATTTTTTACTCGGGCCATGTGCAGGGAATCGGATTTCGTTATACCGCAAAAACTGCAGCCGCCGGATTTGAAATTACTGGAACTGTGCGTAACTTGTCTGACAGTCGCGTCGAACTCGTCGCCGAAGGCGCGCGCGAGGAACTCGAAGCTTTTCGCGAAGCGATTCGTGCCGACATGAAGTATTTTATTCGCGATGAAAATGTGAACTGGAATGACGCGCAAAATGAATTCTGCGGGTTTGAGATTGTCCGATAAACACAATGAAGTTTGCCATCATAGCTGACATTCACGCCAATCTGGATGCGTTCCAAGTCGTTTTGGATGACGCCAAACAACAGAACGTGACGCATTATGCCTGCCTCGGCGACGTCGTCGGTTATAACGCGAACCCAAAAGAATGTCTTCAAATCGTCCGCGAGATGAACATCCCGTGTGTGAAGGGCAATCACGACGAATATTGCTCCACCGACAATCAACTCGAAGGCTTCAATCCCGCCGCCGCCGACGCCGTGCAATGGACGCGCGAACAACTTTCCGGCGAAGAACGCCAATGGCTGCGCGACCTTAAATACACAAAAGCGGTCGCCGGCTTCACCCTCGTCCATGCCACGCTCGACGCGCCGCAACGCTGGGGCTACGTCTTCGACAAACTCGCCGCCGCCGCCAGTTTTCCGTATCAAACCACACCGGTTTGTTTTTTTGGACACACACATGTGCCCGTCGCCTTCATGCGCGACACCATCGTTCGCGGCGGCACTTATTCGAAATTCAAAGTTGACCCTACAAAAAAATACTTTGTCAACGTCGGTGCCGTCGGCCAGCCGCGCGACAACAATCCAAAAGCCGCCTACGTCATTTACGATTTGGACGCCAGCACAATCGAATTACGACGGCTCGATTACGACATTCCCGCCGCCCAGAAAAAAATCCGCGATGCCGGTCTGCCCGAACGCCTCGCCGAACGGCTCGAATACGGCCGTTGAAAATCCTCATTCTCAAACCCAGCTCGCTTGGCGACGTTATTCAAGCGCTCCCCGTTCTGCGTTTGCTGAAATTGCATTTGCCCGCGAGTGAAATTTTCTGGTGGATTGATTCCGCGCTTGCGCCGCTGCTCGAAGGCGATCCCGATTTGACCGGCATCGTCCGCTTCGAACGCAAACGCTGGATGCGACCGCAGCACTGGCCGGAAATGTTCCGCAGTATTCAATGGCTGCGCGAACAACATTTCGATTGGGTCATTGACCTGCAATGCCTCGCGCGCAGCGGCGCGTTCGCGTGGCTCGCGAATGGAAAATTTCTCATCGGCCTTAACGAGGTCCGCGAAGGCGCGCGCGGCTTTTACGACGTGGCCGTTCCACGAAAAGCCTTTTATACGCACGCCGTGGATTGGTATCTCGCCGTGCTGCCGCAACTGGGCGTGCCCGTTCACAAAAATTTTCAATGGCTGCCCGAGCGTCCCGAAGTCGCCGCCGCCGTGAAATTCAAATGGCAAACGGACGGCACGCGTTGGATTGCGATCCAGCCCGGCGCGCGCTGGGAAAACAAGCGGTGGCCGGTTGAAAATTTCGGCAAACTCGTTTTTTTACTCGCAAAAAAATTCCCCGACGCGCGTTTCGCCATTCTCGGCAGCAGCGAAGACAAACCACTCGGCGAAATCATTTCACGCGACGAACCGGAACGTTGTTTGAATTTATGCGG
>JBEKZT010000008.1:0-20238 GCA_049509595.1 Verrucomicrobiota bacterium | reverse complement strand
GCTGCCAGCGACCGCGCCGCGAAATGCCGTCACGGAAATGCCGCTCAAAATGTTCAGCGCCGTTTTTGGTCCAATGCCGCTGACGCTGTTGACGAGCAACCGAAATAAATCCCGTTCCGCCGCGCTCGCAAAGCCGTAAAGAATGTGCGCGTCCTCGCGGACGATGAGTTGCGTGAGCAGTTTCACCGGCTGGCCGGGCGGCGGCAATTTGTCGAACGACGACAGCGGAATCAAAACTTCGTAGCCGACGCCGTTGACATCAACGACTACTTGCGTGGGCAGTGCCTCGACGAGTTTGCCTTGGAGAAAAGTAATCATGACTTATCTACACCAATAAAATGACGATGGGCGATAGCTGAAAAAATAAAAAATACTATGATAACCACTACCATCACCGCCCAACTTACAATTAAAAGAATTCTTCTGGATTTTTTCAAACTGTCAAACTCGCGTGCAAACTTGATGCCGTGGCCGCGAATAAACAGAACATATTGATTCATTAAAAAAAGCGCAAAGAAAGCAATAATGACTACAGGCTTGGAGAAATAAAATAAAAGCTTTTTATTTAGAAACATTTCGATATATCCCGAAATCCCAATGAGGACAAGCCACTCGATCAGCGTGATAGCGGCAATAGCACTGCCAGCCCCATAGGTGATCTTCCTTGCACGGGAACCCTTGAAGATAATGACAAAACCCGCAAGATAAACTTCTTTGAAAAATTGAATCATAAATTTTTGTGTTTCAAATTTTCTTCGGCATATTCAAACCGTGCCGCGAATTTTCCCGCGCGTGCGTCAGCGCGAGCGCGAGGGCGTCCGCCGCGTCGGGTTCAGGCAATTTGTCCAGATTCAAAAGCCGCTGAACCATTTTGGCGACGGCGGATTTTTGCGCCGCACCGTAACCGACGATGGCTTGTTTCATTTTGCGCGGGGCAATTTCGAAAATTTCCAGACCGGCTTCGGCAACGGCCGCAAGCGCCGCGCCGCGCGCTTCACCCATGATGAGCGCCGTCCGCAAATTTTGCGCGTAGAAAAGTCCTTCGACGACGCAAACCGTCGGATGATGTTGTTCCAAAATGTCGCGCAACATTTCAACAATCTTGGCAAGGCAGCGCGAACGTTCCCAATTTTGCGGACAGAAAATTGTTCCGTGGACGAGCGCGACCGGATGTGGTTTGGCGAGGCGAATGACACCATAGCCAGTGCCGCGCAGAGACGGATCAACGCCAAGAATCACGCGATGAGAACTGACAGCGGCGTGCCTCGTTGGCTCTAAAGTTGGACCGGCCACACGCGGCGTCGCGCCGTCAACGCGTTCCTTCATTTGTTCAAATTGCCGCAGGGTGATGCCCACGAAATGATTTTGCCAGTGGCGGAGAAGTTGCAAAGCAAAAACGCCGGTGTTGCAATGGAAAATAAGTTCTTGCTACTGCTGATTTTTATCCTTGCCGAATTTTTGCGACGAGGATGAATTTGAAGAAGGTGTGGAGGACTCATGCTGCTGAATCACCGGCGCTTGTTCGGAAGGACTGGAACGCGGTTCGCTGTGTGGCATGTTGGAATTGTTTTGTGCTTGCGGCACAGACGGTGCAAAATGATTTGCTGCGGGAGGAATATTTCCCTGTTGGTCGGACGGCGTTGCGTTTTTACGTTCTTCGGGATTATGGGTGATGACATACGGAACTTCCTGCTGCGAACTTCGGTCAATTAAAGGCGGTGAAAGATTTTGTGGCGGATTTTGGTCGTGTGATGGGACATAGTTTCCATTTCCGTAAATGATCAACGAACGAGGCCTGTATTGCGGCGACGGTTGGGTCGGAATGTTTTGTGGCTGCGGCACTATTGTCCGAACGGGGCGGGGTGCAACGCCTTGATGCAAGGTTGAAGCTGATGTTGCGGCAAAATGCGGACGATTAACAATCAGTGTGCCGCTTTCGATTTGTTCGCTGCGACCGCCGTAAGCGGTCGTTTCGCGAATTGCGATTTGGTGGATCGGCACTTGAGTCACAGCCGTGATGCGTTGCGGATTAATGCCGAAGTTGACCGGGGTGTGACTGCGGCTGTTCACGTTGAAATTATTGATGACCGTGGTGTGATTAAAAACTTGCGCGACTTGCGTCTGCCCGACGCGATAACGCGCGGGGTGCGGGTCACAAAAATTTCGCGTCGGCACAAATGTGAAAAAATTTACGCTGAGGCCAAAATCAAAACCTGTGCTGACAACTGCCCCGTTGTAAACAATTCCCGCGCCTTGGCGATAAATCGTGTGCGGCGGCAATGGTGCCCAGCCGCAGTAATCGTCCGAATATCGCCAGCAAACCCATGATGGTCCCCACGTTGTGTCCGGCCACCAGCACCAGCCCTGATACGGGTCGTGAAACCAGCGTCCGTAATGAAATGTGCAAGAACCCCACGCATAATCCGAGATCCAATACCAGCCGCTATCGGTGTAAACCCAATGTCCGTGGTCGCAATACGGCTGCCAGGCGCTGTTGTAGACCACGACGGTGGGCCGCCAGCACAGTCCGTAGCCGTCCACGTTCACCCAAGAGCCGTAAGGCGTGAGCGTGTCATAAAAATAATTGTCCGTGGCTTCCGTTGGTTCAGTGGTTGGCGGATTTTCTGTTTCTGATTCTGAAATTGTTTGTGCCGGTTGGGCGTCCGCACCAACACCGGTTTGCCTTAATAGCTGGTCACGCTGGATCATCGTGGTGATGACGTCGTTCGGCAACCCGAGGTCTTTCAGATAAATAATTTGATCCGGGGTGAGATTGAACGGACTGCCCGAGTTGTTGACAAAACTTATGATGACGCTTTCATCCACGCCGGATTGTGCAAGTTCAACAACTTGCGCGAGCGGGCTGTCAGGAGGAATATTCGGTGGCAATTCCGAAGGTGCTGTTGAATCAGCTGGAGTTGCAGAAGTGGAATCCATGTCTGACGAAGGCGGTGGTGATTGTGCTTGTGTGCCGCTGGCGAAAAGAAAAACGGCCAAAGTAAAACTGGTAAAAGTAATTTTCATAATTGTCATTTCGGTTATTTCCCGATGGCAACATAACATTGACTTACTGGCCGTGCAGAACGTTCAGTTGAAACTGGTGCCCCCGCCTGGAATTGAACCGGGATACGCGGTTTAGGAAACCGCTGCTCTATCCATTTGAGCTACGGGGGCGATTTGCCTGCTTTATGGTCTACGCAATTCAAAATGTGATGGCCACTTAAATCAATAGTTTTTTCATTTAACGCTTTTGTCACTTCACGTTGTCGTTTAAATTCACCAATATGTCTCAATGGCGATGGCTTTTGATTTTTTTTGCGCTTGGATTAAGCAGCGAACAGATTTTCGCCGCCGGCTCGCGCGAAAATCGTGACTACGCCGCCGCGGCGAGCGCGTTTCAAGATGGGATTTGGGACCGTGCGGAAACGGAGTTGGCGGAGTTCATACAAAAATATCCGAAATCCAACCGCGTCGCTGAAGTGGTGTTGATGCAGGCCGAGGCCGAGTTCGAGCAGGAAAAATTCACCCAAGCCATCGCCTTGCTCAAAACAGGCCAAGCCGGTGCTTACGATTTGGCGGATCAATACGTTTACTGGATCGGACAATCACAATTTTCGATCGCGGACTTTACGACGGCGGCTGAAACCTTCTCGGAACTCGCGCGGGATTTTAAAAGTTCCACACGACGATTGGATGCCGTGGTGAATGAAGCAGCGGCGCGCGCAAAACTTGGCGAATGGTCGCAAGTGAGTGAAGCGTTGCAGAATCCGTCCGGCATTTTTCAACAAGCCGCCCAAGCACTTCCGGCGGACGAACGAATCGTGCGCGGCCAATTGTTGCTGGCTCAGGCGTTGCTCGCGCAAAATCATCCGGACACAGCGGCGGCAGTTTTGCAACCACTGGCGTCGCAGCCGCTCAAGCCCGCGCTTGACTGGCAGCGAACCCATTTGCTCTATCAAATTCAACTGGCACAAAACGACACCGGCGCCGCGCTGAATTCAACAACGAATTTGCTCCGACTCGCCAATTTGGAAAGTCGCGCCGATTTAATTGCCGAAAGTATGGCTGAACAAGCCGATGTATTGGAACAAATGGGCCGAATTTCCGAAGCCTTGGTCGCGTATCGGCAAAATCTTTCAACAAACACGCCCGCTGACTGGCAGCGGCAGGCTATTTTGAAAATTGCGGAACTGGCCATCGCACAAAGCCAATTTACGAACGCCGAACAATCGTTGGAAAGTTTTATCGGACAATTCCCCGACGCGCCGGCGGCGGATGTGGCATTGCTGTCATTGGGTGAATTGCATTTGAAAGATTATGTCGCGCAGCCGAATGCGTCAGACCATTTACAGGAAGCTCAAGTATGGCTCGACCAATTCGTCAACACGTTCACGAACAGCGAGTTCTTGGGCAAAGCATATTTGGATCGTGGTTGGTGTTTTTGGATCGCAGGAAAAATTCCCGAAAGCCGCGATTCGTTTGAAGCAGCGGTGGAACATTTGCCTCAATCGGAAGATTTAGCCGTGGCACGATTTAAATTGGGAGACGCACTTTACGCGCAAAGTGATTATGCAGGAGCGCTGGAAAATTATCGCGCGGTATCCGACGATTTTACAAATTTTCCAATGGTTGAACAATCGCTGGGCGCGCAGGCGCTTTATCAGTCGCTTCGTGCGAGTTTGGAATTGACGAATATTTTGAGCGCGAGCAATGCGCTGGCGCGGATTTTGAAAATTTATCCAACGAGCAATCTGGCGGACAAAAGTGTTTTGCTGGTCGGCGAAAGTTTGGCGGATTTGCAACAGCCGCTGGAGGCGCGCGCGTTGTTTAAAAAATTTGAAGAGAAATTTCCAAACTCAGATCAACTGCCCGAAGTCGAACTGGCCATTGCTCGCACTTACGAGCAGGAACTCGATTGGCCATCAGCGATTTACGTCTATGATCAATGGGTCGCGAGTTCTTTTGCGACCAACGCCATTTTATTGCCGCAGGTGGAATACACGCGCGCATGGGCGAATTTTCAGGCCGGGCGCGACACGAACGCGTTTTCCCTTTTCACAAATTTCATCACGCAATTTCCAACCAATGCCCTTGCGCCTGTCGCACAATGGTGGGTGGGTGATTATTTCTTCAATTTAGGCGGAACAAATTATGTAGACGCGGAAAAAAATTACGAGTTGGTTTTTCAAAACTGGCCTACGTCCAGTCTTGCTTATCCCGCAAGAATAAATGCCGGACGCGCAGCCATGGCGCGACTGGGTTATTCCGATGCCATCCGTTATTTCACAAGCTTGACGAGCGATACAAACTGTCCACCGGATTTGTATGCGCAGGCGTTGTTTGCCTACGGCGGTGCGTTGATGCTCAAACCGTCGGACGACACGAACAACCCGTTGGCGAATTTCAAGCTGGCCGCAAACGTGTTTAACCAGATTTGCCAGACGTATCCAGCGAGTGAACAGGCCGCCCTCGCACAAGGAGAAATCGGCGATTGCTACCTGCAATTGGCGGCACAAGACGCAAACGCGTATGACTTGGCGACCAATGCTTATGCACAAGTCATTGGCTCGACCAATGCAAACGCGGCTGCGCGCAGCCAGGCACAGGTCGGCATCGGACTCGTCTTTGAAAAACGCGCAGTGTTGGCTGCCGGCGACGATCAAAAAGTTTTACTTCAGTCGGCGTTTCAAAATTACTTGGACGTGCTTTACGGAAAAAATTTGCGCACCAGCGAACAACCCGACCCGTTCTGGACGGAAAAAGCCGGTCTGCAAGCAGGGAACATGGCTGAAATGTTGGGTGAATGGTCGCAAGCGGTTAATCTGTATCGGCGGTTGGAAGAATTGTTGCCGCCATTGCACGATATGCTCGAAAAGAAAATCGCCAATGCTCAAGAACAATTGGCGGCAGGGAAAAAATGAATTGATACTCCCGTTTGACGTGGCGTTGAATAGCGTTTATTTTGGAATTGCCAATGACTGAAACACTCATAGCTGAACCGGTCGTCAATCTCACAACGAGTGCGACTAAAGAAGTGATATTACTCCTCGCAAAGCCGGAAAATGCAGGCAAGATGCTGCGCCTTTTTGTCGAAGAAGGCGGCTGCTCCGGCATGCAATACAACATGATGTTCGACGAAAAACGAGATGGCGATTCGATTTCCGAGCGGGGCGACGTTTCAATTTTAGTGGATGAATTCAGTGCGCGATATCTGCGCGGTACTGTAGTTGATTTCAGCGATGCGTTGGTTGCAGGCGGTTTCAAGATTTCAAATCCGAACGCGAAGCAAAGCTGCGGCTGCGGAAAATCCTTTGAGGCTTGAGCGGACACGATCAACCCGCGCAAGCCTGACAATGCCGTTCAGTGTGATGCTGAACGGCATTTTGTTTTTCAAATTCAAATCCAGTTTTTGCGAACGAGCCACATTTTGATGAGTTGCGTCAGGCCGACATAGCAAAACAAAGTCGCCAGCAAAATCGGCCAGAATTGCCACGGCAGCGGCACGAACCGCAGCCCACTCGCGATCGGTGAATACGGCAGATACGCGCCGATGGCCATGATTAAAATGGTCGTCATCGTCAATTGCCAGCTTGCGCGGGATTGCACGAACGGGATCAGGTTCGTGCGGATGACGTGGATGATGAGCGTCTGCGTCATCAGCGATTCGACGAACCAGCCGGTGTTGAACAGCGCGGCGGCGTAGGTGTGGTCGGGATTGGCGGCATGGGCGAAACGCGCGGCGAGTTCCGGCGGCGGCACGAGTCCGGCGTGGTTGCATTTGAAATAAAACCACATGACGCAAAAAGTCGTGTAATCGAAAATGGAACTGATCGGCCCGATGAAAATGATGAACTTGGCGATCTCGCCCATCTGCCACGGACGCGGTTTGGCGATGTATTGCGCGGTGACGTTGTCCGTCGGGATCGGCACCTGCGAAAAATCGTAGAGTAAATTATTTGTGAGAAGTTGAATTGTTTGAATCGGCAGAAATGGAAACCACGCACTCGCGCCGAGCATGCTGAACATGTTTCCGAAATTGGAACTCGCGCCCATGCGGATGTATTTCATGATGTTCGCGAAAACCTTCCGGCCTTCGAGCACGCCTTCTTCGAGCACCATCAGGTTTTTTTCCAGCAGGATCATGTCGGCGGATTCCTTGGCGATGTCCACCGCCGTGTCCACGGAAATGCCCACGTCCGCCGCGCGCAACGCGGGCGCGTCGTTGATGCCGTCGCCCATAAAACCGACGACGTGGCCTTTTTTCTGGAGCGCCTGCACGACGCGTTTTTTGTGCGCGGGCGAAAGGCGCGCGTAGACGTCCATGGAATCAATCACGGCGGCCAGTTCCGCGTCCGACATTTTTTCCACGTCGTTGCCGAGCAGTATTTTTTCGGCGTTGATGCCGACTTCCGTGCAGACTTTGCGCGTGACCAGATCGTTGTCGCCGGTCAAAACTTTCACCGTCACGCCGTGCTGGCGCAACGCGGCGATGGCGGTTTTGGCCGAGTCCTTCGGCGGATCGAGAAACGCTAGATAGCCCGTCAATACAAGGTTTTCTTCGTCAGCTCGGGAACACAAGCCCCGGCTTTCCATTTTTTTGCCGGCGATGGCCAGCACGCGAAAACCATCTTCACTCAACGAATTTACTTGTTCAATTAAGTTGCCGACGAGAATTGGCTCCATCTCAAAAATTTCGCCGTCGCTCAAAAAGTGTGTGCATTTTTTGAAAACCGATTCCGGCGCGCCTTTGGTCAGCAATTGCCGCTGGCCGTCTTGCGTTTCGACGACGACGGACATCATGCGCCGCGAAAAATCGAACGGGATTTCGTCCACCTTGGTAATTTTTTCGACGCCCAGTTCGCGGTGAAGCTCCGAGTATTTCAAAACCGCGCGGTCCAAAACATTTTTCAGGCCGGTTTGAAAATGGCTGATGAGATAGGCGTCGCGCAAAACTTCTTCGCTTTCATTTTTGAAAACGTCGCAGTGGATTTCGAGGATGACATGGTCAATCGTGAGCGTTCCCGTTTTGTCCGTGCAAAGCACATCCATCGCGCCGAAGTTCTGGATGGAGTTGAGTTTCTTGACGATGACTTTTTTCTTGGACATCGCCAGCGCGCCTTTCGACAAACAGACGGAAACGATCATCGGCAGCATTTCCGGCGTGAGGCCGACGGCGATGGCGAGCGCGAACAGAAAAGTTTCCTTGCCCCAACTGTGCTTGGTGAATCCGTTGATGAAAAAAACCATCGGCGACATCACCGCCATGAAACCGATCATCAGCCACACGAACCGTTTGACGCCCTTGTCAAACGCCGTGTCCGGCTGCTGGGCGGCGAGGCTGCTGGCCATTTTGCCGAAATACGTCTGCGCGCCCGTGGCCACGATGACCGCCGTGGCCGCGCCGCTTTCGACGCTCGTGCCGAGAAAACAGAGATTGGAATGTTCGATGATTGAAATGTTCTGCCGCGCATCGCGCGCATCCATTTTTTCCACCGGCAGCGATTCGCCGGTGAGCGTGCCTTGGATGACGAACAAATCTTTCGCGGCGATCAAACGCACGTCGCCGGGAATCATGTCGCCGGCGGAAAGTTTCACCACGTCGCCGGGCACGAGTTCCTTGAGCGGAATTTCTTTCGGCTGGCCGTCGCGCAAAACGGTAGCGGTGACTTTGATCATCGCCTTGAGTTTGGCCGCCGCGTTGTCCGCCTTCGTTTCCTGAATCAGGCGCAGCAGCACCGCCAGCAAAATCATTCCGACCATCACCGAGCCGCCGATGTAATCGCTCGTTTCTTCCGCCGTCGCGAATGTGATGGCCGCGATGATGGACAGCAAGATCACCAGCGGATTTCGCACGGCGACCCAGAGCCGAAGCAGCCAGCCATGACTTTTTTCCTGCGCGACTTCGTTCGGGCCGAACACTTCCAATCGTTCCACCGCCTCTTCTTCGCTCAAGCCGTTGGTTGAAGTGTTGAGCCGCTGCAAAACTTCGGCGGTTTCTTGGGTTGCCGCGTCGCGCACCAAATCGGCGGCGCGCTGGCCGTTCGCATTTTTTTCGAGAGGCATAAATGGCGGTGTAAATGTTTAGGCGACGTAGCGTTCGAGAACCGTGAGCAGCGAACGCAAATTGGCGCGGCCTTCCGCAGGGCTTGATGCGTGTTCGATGCACTCGTGCATATGAGATTCGAGCAATTCCTCGCTGAACGATTTCAACGCGCGCCGCGCCGAGACCACTTGCATCAGCACGTCCGAACAATCGGTGTCGGCGTCCACCATTTTTTCAATGGCCTCGATCTGGCCTTTGATTTTTCGCAGCCGGACGACGAGCGCCCTTTTTTCCAGACCCGGACGAGTGTGTTTCGCGCGCATGGAAAAATCTTAATGCTTTTTACCGGACGCGCCACCAAAAAATTCATTTGACGCGATATGGGCGGTGGGGGTATATGGCAGCGCATTTTATCAACCGCTCGCGAGACAACAAAACCAATCGCTATGAAAAAAGCCGTTCTTTTGCCGCTTCTGCTGTTGCCTTGCGCGGCGCTGGCAGTCTCTCCGCTTGTCACGGACGACGCCGACACGGTTGACTTTGAACATTTGCAGCTTAATTCCGGACTGCAATTCAGCCGGACGGCTTCCGCGAAATTATACGATTATTCCGTCAATCCGGTTTATGGGATCGCCTCGCGCGGCGAATTCGGCGCAACGTTTGGTTATGATTGGCGAAATGGAAACGGGAATGACGCCGATGGAATTTCCGATTTGATTTTGGAAACGAAATGGCGGCTCATCGGCACGGCAACGAATCTTTTCAAGCTAAGTGCGCGGTTCGATTTGAAATTGCCGACCGCTTCGGAACGGCTTGGCCTTGGCAATGAGCCGGACGCCGATATTTATCTTATTGCCACGCGCAATTGGGGAAATACATATTTGGACTGGAACATC
Source organism: Verrucomicrobiota bacterium (assembly GCA_049509595.1). GTDB lineage: Bacteria > Verrucomicrobiota > Verrucomicrobiia > Limisphaerales > UBA11358 > UBA11358. The sequence continues at coordinate 10,299 of JBEKZT010000008.1, read as the reverse complement.
GGCTACACCGCCGTTGACGCCGCGCACAACAATTTCGGCGATGACCGCTGGTTTCTCGGCCAAGCCGTGCGCCAGCAATTGAACGACCGCTGGACTCTTATCGGCGATGCTTACGTCACATTTTCACAGGGCAGTCCGGGCGCTCCGGCTAATTTTAATTTCGATGGTGGCGTCCAATTGAACCTGCGCGAAAATTTTCTGCTGTCAGTTCTCGCCGGTTCCGCCGTTGGTCGCGACAGTTCCGACCTAATCGGCTATTTTGGTTTCACATGGACGTTTTAATTCAAGATTCTGTGCGAGTTTGTTTGCCAGCTTTGGCTCGTTACTTTTTGAAAACGAAAGCTGCCCGCGCCACCTCCATTTGCTATTGTGATCCGCGTGACGACACTGCTTCTCGCCACGCGCAACGCGCACAAAGCCGGAGAAATTCGCGCCATTCTCGGCGATCAATTTCAGCTCTTAACGCTCAATAATTTTTCCGGCGCGCCAAAAGTCGTCGAAGACGCGAGCACATTTGCCGGAAACGCGACAAAAAAATCCGTTGAACTGGCACGTTGGGTTCAAAGTTCCGGGTTCAAAGTTCCGGGCTGGAAGTTTTTTGTCTTAGCCGACGATTCCGGCCTTGAAGTGGACGCGCTTGACGGCGCACCCGGAGTGCATTCCGCGCGATTCGCGGCGGTTGATTCTGAAAAAAACGAAAATTCTTCCGATGCGGAAAACAACGCCAAATTGTTGCGCTTGCTCGAAAACATTCCGGCTGAAAAGCGAACGGCGCGCTTTAGTTGCATTCTCGCGCTTACCCCCGTTCCGTTAATAGAATCACAAACGCAACTATTCGATGGCGTTTGCGAAGGGGAAATTATTTTTAAACCACACGGTAAAAACGGGTTTGGCTACGATCCGCTATTTGTTCCAAACGGGTTTGTGCAGACGTTTGCGGAATTGGGCGAAGATGTGAAAAATAAATTAAGCCATCGCGCGAAAGCGTTAAAGAAGTTGAAAAATTATTTCAGCAAATCGCCGAGTTGAAGTTTGCGCCGCAACAAGCCGTTGTCGGCGCACATGCGAAAGCGTCCATCCGGCATTTTTTTCAGGAACATTTCACCGCCGGAACATTCGACCATCAGCGCGCCCGCCGCGATGTCCCACAAATTGATCGTGCGCTCGACATAGACATCCAGCCGTCCGCACGCTACGTAGGCGAGTTCCAGCGCTGCCGAACCCATGATGCGGATTTTTTTTGCGCGGCGCGACAGGCGGACCAGATGCGGCAGGCTTTTCTCCAGATTTTCCTTGTTCTTGGAAAATCCCATCGCCACGAGCGAATCTCCCACGCGCGCGCGGTTGCTGCAATGGACGACACGGCCGTTTAACTTTGTCTTTCCACCGAGCGTCGCCGTCCACAGTTCGTCCGTGAACGGATCGTAAATCACACCCATAATCGTTTTGTAGTTTTTCCCGGCACGATGTTGCAGCGCGATTGAAACGGCCGCGTGCGGCATCCCGTAAAAATAATTCACCGTGCCGTCAATCGGGTCAACCACCCAGCGAAATTCGCTTTTTGCATCCCCGGAATCGCCTTCCTCGCCGAGCAGTGAAATTTCTGGAAACGCCGCGAGAAGAATTTTTGTGATGAGTTTCTGGCAGCGCACGTCGAGTTCCAGTTTGATGTCGTGCGCCTCGGCAGAATTGACGCGCTTGGGGCGGTGCCAGTTGTCGCGCATGATTTTTCCGGCGGCGCGCGCGGCTTTCACGGCGGCGGCGAGGGCTTTGTTCTGCGGAAAATTTTTCATTGTCGCCAGTTTAACCCTTCAACGCGTCCAGCGCGGCTTTCGTATGCGCCAGCTTTTCCTGCCATTCAACGAGACGTTTTTTGTGTTCTTCCAAAACTGCCGGCGGAACTTTTTGCGCGAAGGCCGGGTTGTTGAGCTTCTGCTCGACTTTGGAAATTTCAGATTCGTATTTTTCAATCTCCTTTTTCAGCCTCGAGTTTTCAGCTTCAACGTCAATCACACCTTCGAGCGGCAGAAACAACTCGCCCAGCTCCGTGCGCGCGACGGGAGTTCCTTTGGCTGGCTGGTAATTCGTGTTCACTTCCACCGCCTCTGCATTGAGCAGCAGCCTCAGGGTTTCAATTTCTTTCGGCGGAAAATTTTCAGCCGGTTTGAAAATGAACTTCACTTTTTTGTTCGACGCGATGTTTCCCAGGCGACGCAGGTTCCGGCCTTGTGTGACCAGTTCGTTGCGCACTTCGATTTGTTTTTCATCGCGCTCATTCAAGCCGTAATGACCCTTGAAATCGTCATCAAGCGGTTTCGGCCACGGCGCAAACATGATGGTTTTGCCGCCCTGATTTTCGGGCAGGTCGCCGCTGTAACCCATGCCGTGCCAAAGTTCCTCGGTGATGAACGGCAAAAACGGATGAAACAATCGCAGCAAATGCGAGAGGACAAAATCAATCACCGCGAGCGTGTTCGTTTTTCGTGCCGTTGAATTGTTGAATTGTTGAATTGTTGAATCAGATTCCGATTTAACCGTTTCACTATTTAACAATTCAACAGGCCGCAACACCGCCTTGCTCGCCTCGACATACCAGTCGCAATACTCGCTCCAAAAAAAGCGGTAGAGCGCCGCCGTCGCGTCGCTGAATTTATATTCGTTCAACGCGATGGTCACTTCGCGGATAGCTGCGTCCAGCTTGAGCAGAATCCATTTGTCATCGCTCGAAAGCAGCGTCGGTTCGATTTCGCCCTGCACCTCTCCACCCTGCATCTGGCGGAAACGGCACGCGTTCCAAAGCTTGTTGCAAAAATTTCTGCCGAGTTCGACGTTCTGTTCGTCGAACAGAATATCCTGACCGAGCGGCGCGGCGCGCATCACGCCGAAACGCAACGCATCCGCGCCGAACTTCGCGATGAGGTCGAGCGGGTCGGGCGAATTGCCGAGGCTCTTGGACATCTTGCGGCCCTGCTTGTCACGGATGATGCCGGTGAAATAAACATTCTGGAACGGCATCGCATCGGGCAGCCCGAACTGCGGGTCGCCCATGTATTCGTAGCCGGCCATGATCATGCGCGCGACCCAGAAGAAAATGATGTCCGGCCCGGTGACGAGGTCGGTGGTCGGATAAAATTTCTTCAACGTATCGGTCTGCTCCGGCCAGCCCATCGTCGCAAACGGCCAGAGCCACGAGCTGAACCAGGTGTCGAGCACGTCGGGGTCTTGGGTGAAGCCGTTTTGTTCAAGCAATAAAACTATTTTTTCCTCTGTCGGATCAACGGCGACATCAAGCCGGACAAAATAATTTTCTTGAGGATCACGCTGCAAAATATTCGCTCCGCCTTCATTTCTCGCATGAGGCGTATAAAGATTCATGTGAATCAAAGCACTATTTTGCTTAAAAACATTAAGTTGATTCTGCAAAGAACTAAAGCCCGCGTCGCCCTCATTTGCTTTTTTCGTCCACACCGGAATCCGATGTCCCCACCAAAGCTGGCGGCTGACGCACCAATCCTGCAAGCCGCCCATCCAGTGGTCGTAAACTTTCGCCCAGCGGTCGGGATGAAATTTCATCTCGCCCTTCGCCACCACCGCGCGGGATTTTTCCACGCCCGGATATTTCAAAAACCATTGCTCGCTCAAGCGCGGCTCAATCGGCACGTCGGCGCGTTCGCTGTAACCGACATTATTTTCGTATGGCTTTTCATCTAACAAGGCACCGAGTTCGCGAAGTTTTTCAATGGCAACTTTGCGCGCTTTGAAACGATCCAAACCCTTTAAGTCGGCCCCTGCTGCGTCGTTCATGTGACCAGTTGCGTCAATAATCTCGATGGCTGGCAACTTGTGACGAGCGCCAATTTCAAAATCCGCTTTGTCGTGCGCTGGTGTAACTTTCAAAACGCCGGTGCCGAATTCCATGTCAACATGTTCATCGCCAATTATGGGAATCAGCCTTTGTTCAATTGGTAATTCTGCGGGCAATGGGCGAACAACATGTTTTCCAATGAGAGCAGACCAGCGCGAATCTTTTGGATTCACGGCAACAGCAGTATCGCCGGGAATGGTTTCTGGCCGAGTTGTTTCGATGCTAAGACAAGTTCCGGGATATTCGGCAATGTCCACTTTGAAGCGGTAAATGAAACCTTTCTGCGGTTTCATTACGACTTCTTCGTCGGACAACGCCGTGAGCGACGCGGGACACCAGTTCACCATGCGTTTGCCGCGATAGATGAGGCCTTTTTTGTAGAGATCCACAAACACGCGTTGCACGCAGCGCGAATATTCCGGGTCCATCGTGAAGCGTTCGCGCGTCCAGTCGCAAGACGCGCCGAGCTTCTTGAGCTGCTGGATGATGATGCCGCCTTTTTCGTTCTTCCATTTCCAGACTTCCTTCAGAAATTTCTCGCGGCCAAGGTCGTCGCGATGTTTTATTTTTCCCTCCTTCTTGAGCGCGCGTTCGACGACGGTCTGCGTGGCGATGCCCGCGTGATCCGTGCCGGGCAACCAGAGAACTTCCTTGCCGTCCATGCGCGCCTTGCGGGCGAGGATGTCCTGGATCGTGTTGTTGAGCACGTGGCCGAGCGTGAGCACGCCGGTGACGTTCGGCGGCGGAATGACGATGGAATACGCGGGCTTCGGCGATTTCGCATCCGCGACGAAAAACTTTCCATCGAGCCAGAATTGATACCATTTGTCCTCGACGGACTGCGGTTCGTAAGCTTTTGAAATTTCAGGCATTTTCAGAAAAAGTTTTTAGCCACAGATTTTCACAGATGAAACACAGATGAAAAATCGCCTGTTCCAAATCTGTGTTTCATCTGTGTGCATCTGTGGCTGCGGAAATTATCTTTTCAGCAGCGCAAATTCCATCGAATCCACCAGCGCCTGCAAGCTGGCTTCGATGATGTTTTCGCTCACGCCGACCGTGCCCCATTCGCGTTTGCTGTCGGTGGATTGGATGAGCACGCGTGTGCGCGCCGCCGTGCCAGAAATACCGTCGATAATACGAACTTTGTAATCCGTCAAACGCACCTCTTTAAGTTGTGGATAAAATTTGATTAGAGCATGACGAAGTGCCGAATCCAATGCGTTGACTGGTCCGTCACCAGTTCCTTGTGATTCATGAGAATGGACACTACCCGTTTTCGCCAATTTTGAAAATCGACTGTGTTTACCCTCAACGCGAACTTTGAACATACCTTGATCAACACTAACTTTGACAAATGCTTCACAGAGTGCGGCTTCTTTATTTTTTCGGCTTACAGAAACGCTGTAAGAATCAACCGTGAATGGCAATTCTTTGTGCAATAGGATTTTTTTCATCAATAATGCCAACGAACCTTCGGCGGCTTCGTATTCGTAGCCTTGATTTTCCAGTTCCTTGACGCGATTCAAAATCGCCTTCAGCTCCGGCGTGTCGTTCGTGAGCTTGAAGCCGAGTTCCTGCGCCTTGATGACGATGTTGCTGCGGCCCGCGAGGTCGCTGATGAGCACGTTGCGCGCGTTGCCGACGAGCGACGGGTCGATGTGCTCGTAACTCGACGCGAGTTTCTGCACGGCGTTGACGTGCGCGCCGCCCTTGTGCGCGAACGCCGCCGCGCCGACCCACGGCAGGCGCGGGTTGTGCCGCATGTTCGCGACTTCATCCACGAACCCGGAAAGTTCCTTGAGCTTCGCCAAAGATTTCACCGGCACGGAAGTTTTTTTCAACTTCAACGCGACGCACGGAATCACGCTCGTCAGATTGCAATTGCCCGTGCGCTCGCCGTAACCGTTGATTGTGCCTTGGACGTGAACCGCGCCGGTTTCGAGCGCGGCCAGCGCGTTCGCGACGCCGAGGCCGATGTCGTCGTGCGTGTGGATGCCGATTTTGCAATTCAATTTGCCGAGCGCGGTTTTCGTGATGGCGGCGATTTCATTCGGCAGACAACCGCCGTTCGTGTCGCACAGCACGACAAAATCCGCGCCCGCTTTTTCGGCGGCCTGCCACGTCGCGAGCGCGTAATCGGAATCCAATTTGAAACCGTCGAACGCGTGTTCGGCGTCGTAGATGACGAATTTGCCGCGGTCTTTCAGGAAGCGCACGGTGTCGCCGATCATCGCGAGATTTTCTTCGGGCGTGCAACGCAAAACTTCTTTGACGTGCAGCATCGAAGTTTTGCCATAGATCGTGACCACGGGCGTTCCCGCTTCGATGAGCAGGCGCACCTGATCATCTTGTTCGACGGGCGTATTTTTTTTGCGCGTCGAGCCGAACGCGGCGAGTTTGGCATTTTTGAATTTGCGTTTTTTGGCCTGCGCGAAAAATTCGATGTCCTTGGGATTGCTGCCCGGCCAGCCGCCTTCAATGTAATGCACCCCGAAAGAATCGAGCTTCTCGGCGATGCGGAGTTTGTCCGCGACCGAGAAATTGATGCCTTCGCCCTGCGAACCGTCGCGCAAGGTCGTGTCATAGATTTCGACTTGGGGTTTCATAAAATTTCCGCAAAAAGCGGACGGATACTATCTCTGAATTTAGCGGAAGTGGCAAATGCCAAAACGACAACCCGGGTTCAAAAAAATAAAATTATGCGCAGCTAAATTTAGACCGTGTGGTTCTTAAAGTAACGAGCGTAGCCGTCAATTCCCGGAAATATGTATATGCATGACGTCTAAACTCTTGGCAAACCATTTTCTCATATTTGATTTGAGAAACACCATATCGTCTAGCTGTCCGTTCTAACGAAGTTTCTAATTTCCACTCTGGGCAGCGGTGTCCACGGAATAACCAACCTTTGTGATCGCGCGCAAATTTTTCCAAATCGTTGATTGTGGACGCTATCATTTGCCTTGAAAGTAAAACGCCTATAATTTTTAAGTCCATTTATTTTTTATCAGCCGGCCTCAAAAACAATTTAATTAAACCAAATTGCACTTTATCCCAGCGCGGTTAGATTTGCGCGTGGAAGTTTGCGAATCCATTGTGTGTCCGTTTTGCGGGCAGGCGTCCGAGGTGGCCATTGACACGAGCGTGCCGAGCCAGCGGTTCACGACGGATTGCGAGGTGTGCTGCCGCCCGTTCGAGGTGACGGTGACATGCGAGCCGGGAGAAATTCTGAGCTTGGATGTGGCTGGAAATTAAGGCAATTTGCGCCCGTGCATGATTTAGCAAACAAGGTTTTGTGGGTTTACATTATTTTGCTGCTGGTCGGCGGACTGATCGGCTTTTTCAAAGCGAAAAGCAAGGTGTCGCTCATCACGTCGTCGGTGTTCGCGGCGATTTTGGTTTTGACGGTTGTGCCGGGAATTTTTCAACCGGCTTTCGCGCGCGGACTGGCAAATATTGTTATGGCATTATTGCTGGTCGTGTTTGCCGTGCGGCTGGCGAAAACAAAAAAATTTATGCCCAGCGGTTTGATGCTGGTGGTGACGATTACGGCGCTGGTCTTGCAAAATTTTTTCGGGCGTTGAATCTTTCGCGCGTCGAAAATATATTGCGCACAGGGCATCCCGCTCGTAATTTAATTCTCCTTTTGGTCGCACGCATAGCTCAATTGGATAGAGCATCTGACTACGGATCAGAAGGTTCCAGGTTCAACTCCTGGTGCGTGCACCAGTTTTATTCGCGAAATTTTTTCGGAAATTCCTGAGAGACGCATTGACATCGCGCGTTTCAACAGTAGTGTTTTTCACTTTCCACACGAATAACGCGTGTATATTTGAGCCGTGGCTGAAAAAGACGATTATCTGGTAGACGTGCTGGTGGATCTGGGCTCCGTGAACGCCGAACAGGTCGCCAAGGCGCGCCACGAAGCCGGGACTTCCGGCGTCGGCGTGGTGGATTTGTTGCTCGCCAACAAAGTCATCCGCCAGGCGGATGTCACGCAGGCCAAGGCCGCGCAGTTCGGCGCGGAGGTCATCCAGCTCGCCGGAATAAAAATTCCCGATGATGTCATCGCCATCATTCCACGCAACATCGCAAAAAAATATCGTGTCATTCCGGTTTTCAAAAGCGATAACAAGATTGCCGTGGCGCTCTCCGACCCGTCCGACCTGAATACGATTGACACGCTCAACCATTTACTCAATGCGGAAATTGATCTGCGTGTGGCGTCCGAGCCGGAAATTGAAGCCGCGCTAAATAAATACTACGGCGGCACGGGCCAGACGGTCGTGGACAAGGCGATTCAGGAACTCACACAAAGCGAAGTCGAAGTGCCAACGCTCGGCGCGCTCGACGACGACGTTGCCGCGACCGAGGCAGATGCACCATTGATCCGGCTCGTCAATCAAATCATCGTGGACGCTTTCAAACTGCGCGCGTCGGATATTCATTTGGAGCCTTTGAGCAAACGTTTTCGATTGCGTTATCGCATTGACGGTGTGTTGCAGGAAATGAAGGCGCCGCCGAAACGGTTGCAGTCATCCATCATAGCTCGGTTGAAAATCCAGTCGAACATGTCCATCTCCGAGCATCGCATTCCACAGGACGGACGCATTCAATCCAAAGTCGGCGCGAAGCTGATTGACTTGCGCGTGTCGTGCCTGCCGACGAATTACGGCGAAAGCATCGTGATGCGTATTCTGGACAAGGAAGGTTTGCGGTTGGGTCTGCCGGAACTGGGATTTTTTACGGACGACCAGCAAACATTCGAGCGCATGATTGGATTGCCCGATGGCATTCTGCTCGTGACCGGGCCGACCGGCTCCGGCAAGACGACGACGCTTTATTCCTGCCTGCATTTCATCAATCGTCCCGACCGAAAAATCATCACCGTCGAAGATCCGGTGGAATATATTCTGGCCGGCATCAATCAGGTGCAAGTCAATGAAGTGGTCGGACTGACTTTCGGCGCCGCGTTGCGTTCCATTTTGCGTCAGGCACCGAACGTCGTGATGATCGGTGAAATTCGCGATCTTGAAACCGCGTCCATTGCCATCAACGCGTCGCTCACCGGCCATTTGGTTTTTTCCACGCTGCATACGAACGACGCGCCGAGCGCGGTCACGCGTCTTGTGGACATTGGTGTCAAACCATTTTTGGTCGCGTCATCCACGCGCTGTCTCATGGCGCAACGCCTTGTGCGCAAAGTTTGCCGCAAATGTGCTGCGCCTTATCAGCCGACCGAAGGTGAAATGAGCGCGTTGAACATCACGCCGGACAATTTGAAAGGTGCGACGCTTCAAAAAGGCCGCGGCTGCCCTGATTGTTCCAACACCGGCCATCGCGGACGCATGGGTATTTTTGAAGTTTTCGTCATTGATGATGAAGCGCGAAAGTTGATTTACGACAAGGCACCGTCGTCGGTTTTGCGCGCGCGCGCCCGTGAAATGGGCATGCGCACATTGCGCGAAGACGGTATCCGAAAAGTGATGGCTGGCCTGACGACGCCCGAAGAAGTCATTCGCGCGACGGTTGGCGACGCGGATTGATTTATGACCTGAAACTGAAACGATTTAACGATGCAAATGTCCAATAATTTAGCCGTTTAATAATTTATGTCATACTCGATGTCCGATTTATTACAGTTGGTCGTATCCGAAGGTGCGTCCGACCTGCATATCCGCGTGGGTACGCCGCCGACCATTCGCGTACATGGTATTTTGCACCGCGTCGAAGGCCCGTCGCTCAAGCCCGAAGACTCCGAGGAATTGATGCGCAGCATTACATCCGAGGAACATATCCAAAGCACACGCGAGCGCGGCGGCGCGGACTTTGGCTTCGCGTTCGGCGACGCGGCGCGGTTTCGCGTCAGTGTGTTCAAGGAAAAGGGCAATTTTGGTTTGGTACTCCGGCAAATTCCCAGCAAACTGCTTACGATGGAACAAATCGGCATTCCGCCGAGCGTCAAGGAGATGCTCTACAAGCCGCGCGGACTCGTCCTCGTGACCGGCCCGACGGGTTCGGGTAAAACGACCACACTTGCCTCAATGATCAATATTATCAATGAAGAACGCGATGAGGCGCACATCATTACCGTCGAAGACCCGATTGAGTATTATCACAAACATAAAAAGGCGCTGGTCACCCAGCGCGAAATCGGCGTGGACGTGCCCAATTTTGCCGAAGCGCTGCGTCGGGCGTTGCGTCAGGACCCGGATGTGATTCTGGTCGGCGAAATGCGCGACTTGGAAACGATCGAAGCGGCCATCACTGCCGCTGAAACCGGTCACCTGGTTTTTGGCACGCTGCACACGACCGGTGCGGCCAAGACGATTGATCGTATCACCAACGCGTTCCCGACGAACCAGCAAGAGATGGTTCGCATCCAGCTTTCGACGGTGATGCAGGCGGTTATCTCACAATTATTGATTCCAAGG
>JBEKZT010000079.1:0-8205 GCA_049509595.1 Verrucomicrobiota bacterium | reverse complement strand
GCGCAATGGACCAGAGCTGGTGTGCTCGTCGGCGCACGCAATGAGATTTCCCTTGGCATCGAACATCATGCCGTTGGCGCGACCGGAAGGTTCAAGAAACGTGGAAAGCTTTCCATCCACACTCCATTCCATGATGCGATTGTTCGGCTGGTCGGTGAAAAAAAGGTTGCCGTCCGCGTCGCAGGTCGGGCCTTCGGTAAAGGCAAAACCTCCGGAAAGTTTTTGGAGCTTCGCGCCGGGCGCGACTGGACTTTCGGCAAAAGCTGCCGGCATCGCCGGAAAACCAATTGAAACGACGAGCAGAAACAAAACAGGTTTCATGGCGATTAAGTTGCAGTGGCGGTGACGAAGAATCCATGAAAAACGTTTCTTGTTTTTCAGCGTAATGTGACGCATTTTGAGGAACGTGATTTTCGGCTGAATATGCAACCGGGAACAAAACGCTTTCTTGGTTTTCTGCAAAACTGGGTCATCAACACTCTCGCGGTGCTGGTGGCGGTGGTGATTCTTCGCGGCCATATTCGCTACGGAACGCCGGCCGACCTGCTCGTCGCGTCCCTGTTGCTGGGCATTCTTAATGCGTTCGTCCGGCCGATTTTGATGCTGCTCGCGCTGCCCCTGCTGATTTTCACGCTCGGACTCTTTACGCTCGTCATCAACGCGCTGCTGCTCTATTTCGTCGGCGTGTTAATGGGTCCGGCTTTTGAAGTGGACAGCTTTGGATTTGCTTTTCTCGGCGCAATCATCATCAGCGTCGTTTCAATCGCGTTGAATATTTTTACGGGCGCGGGCAATGCGCGAATTAGAATTCAACGCCGCCGTCCGCCGGAAAAAAAGTCGGGTGACGACGACAACGTGATTGACGTGTGAAGGATGAAGGTGGAATGGCGAACGGAGAAATTTATTCTTCGCCTTGAAGTTGATATGCTGCGCGCAAGGTTTGGACACCGCGCGCAAGAAATTCCCGCTCGAAATCCGTGAGCAGTTCTGAAAGCTCAAGCGGCGTTTCAAATTCCCGGAAATTTTTTCCCGCTGCGAAAACCTCTGTCATTTGCTGAAAATAGTCCGCGGCGTCCGTCCGCAAATAAATCACGCCACCCGGCGCGAGCGCGGCGCGGGCGAGTTCAGGAAACCGTTCATTGATGAGCCGGTTTTTGTGATGCCGTTTTTTTGGCCATGGGTCGGGAAAATAAATGTGCAGCGCGGATGCCGAGTGCGGCGGCAGCAGATATTGCAAAAAATAGGATGATTCGATGCGCACACCGCGCAGATTGGTCAGCCCGGCGCGGCGGCCTTTTTTGTCGAGTTTTGAAATGCGCCCAAGCAACCGCTCGACGCCGATGAAATTTCTTTCCGGTTGACGGCGCGCGCATTCGACGAGAAACGAGGCGTCGCCACAGCCCAGTTCAACTTCCAGCGGCTGCGGTTTGGGAAACAGTTGCGCCAAGTTCAGCGGCTCGATGATGGAATCCAGTTCGACAACGAGGCTGTTTTGATTTTCCATTAGGCGTTCCGCAATCGGCGATTGAGAATTGAAAAATGGTCGGGGCGGTGAGATTCGAACTCACGACCTCTTGTACCCGAAACAAGCGCGCTACCAGGCTACGCTACGCCCCGACGAGCCTGCAAATCTGCCCGTCATTTTGTCCGGATGCAATCTGAAATTGCAAAGAAGTTGCCCGCGCACCGTTCCTGCGGCAGACTTGATTGGCATGTCAGTCGCCGGAACACAACTTGGTTCATTGCGAGCCAGCAGCCTCGAATCCCGAAGGCTCGCGCTGGCCTTCGCCGTGTCCATCGCGGCGCATCTGCTCGTCTGGGGCGGCTATGAACTTGGAAAAGAATTGAACCTCTGGCATTTGCCCGTGTGGCTGCATGTTGCAAAAAAAAAGCAAACGCCGCCGCCGCTGCAATTGACACAAAATACGCCGCCGCCGCTCGTGTTCGTTGACGTGAATCCGGACCAAGTTTCAACCGAAACGCCGAAAAACGCGCGATATTATTCCGACAAAAACTCAAGCGCGGCGAATCCAGACGCCAATGACACGGACATGGTAAAATTCAACGGCAAACAAACGGACATGGTCAAAACCGAAGACGCGCCACGTCCGAGCTTTGCAAAACCACAACCCACGCAACAGGTGAGCGAGGCGCAGGAAGAAGCGCAACCGAAGCCTTCATTGAATCCGGGTGATTTGACGCTGGGCAATCCGGAAGACGAACAACGGCAAACGCAGGGTGAAGCCGCGCAACCGCGTCCGCGAACCATCAAGGAAGCGCTTGCGCAGGCGCATCTTTTGCCTGGCGTGCAAATGCGGCAGGACGGCGGGGTGCATCGCGAAGCGCTCGTGCCGTCGCTGGATGTGAGGGCGACGCCGTTCGGCGCTTACGATGCCGCTTTTATTGAGGCCGTGACGCAACATTGGTATGATTTGCTGGACAGCCATAATTTTGCGATGGATCGCTCGGGCAAAGTAACGGTGCAATTTCACTTGAATTACGACGGCAGCATCACGGATGTGAAAGTCCTCGACAACAATGTCGGCGATGTGCTCGGATACATTTGTCAGGAAGCGGTGACGGAGCCTGCGCCATACGAAAAATGGCCGAGCGACATGCGGCAAATGGTCGGCGCGGATTACCGCGAAATTTCATTCACGTTTTACTATTATTGATTGATAAAAAATTATGGGCAATTTCATTTACGTTTTATTGGGACTGACTTCGGTCGTCGGACTCACCTTCATTGTGGAACGCGCGCTGGCGTTGCGCTGGCAAAAAGTCGCGCCGGCGGAAATCACCGCCGCGCTCGCGTCCTGCAAATCGCGCGAGGATGCGGTCATGCTGAGCCGCGTGTGCAGACAAAAGCCGTCGCCGCTCGGGCGGTTGTTGCTGCTCGCGATTGAACGGCTCGACTGGCCGAAAGCGGACAACGTGGACGCGCTCCAAACCGCCGCGCGCCATGAAGTCGTCCGGCTCGAACGCGGCCTCGTCGTGCTGGAGATCATCGTCGGCATCGCGCCGCTGCTCGGCCTCGTCGGCACGATTGCGGGCATGATGACGTTGTTCGGCAACATCGGCGCGGCCTTGAACGACGCCGGAAGGCTGGCGCAAGGCATCGCGCTGATCTTGAACGCGACGCTGATGGGTCTGCTCATCGCCATTCCATCGCTCATCGCGTGGAGTTATTTCAGCAAAAAAGTCGAGGTACTCGCCGTCGAAATGGAGGCGCTGTGCGACGAATTCATCCGGCGGCAATACGCCAACGATAAAAAAAATTGAGCCATGCGATTCCTTGTTCGCAAACGGCGGACCACGCCCAACGTCATCATCGTCGCGCTGATTGACGTGCTCATCGTGCTGCTGATTTTTTTGATGGTGACGACGACATTCAAACAGCAGCCGTCGCTGCGGCTCGCGCTGCCCGAATCCACCCAGGCCAAAAAAGAAGGGGCGAACGAAAATCCGCCGCTCATCGTGAGCATTGACGCGCAGGGAAATCTGCGGCTCGGCGCGGAAGCATTGCCGGTGACGGCGGATCAACTGAAAAGTCAATTGCTGGAGGACGTCGCCAAAAATACCAATCTGCAACTTGCCGTGAGCGCGGACAAAAGCGCGCCGTGGGGACAAATTGTGAAAGTCATGGACATCGCCAAGGAAGCGAAAATCAAAACGCTGAATGCGTTCACGAAGGAAACGGCGAGGCCGTGAAAAGGTAGGGATACGTTCCTGAATTCCTGCCTTCGAATTTTTAGTTGCGGCTTGCGGGGGCGTTCGTCCCGCCGGATTTTACTCGAGCAATTCTTCGGCAATCTGCACCGCGTTGAGTGCCGCGCCTTTGAGCAATTGATCGCCACTGACCCAGAATGCAAGGCCGTTGTCGAGCGCGCAGTCCATGCGGACGCGACCCACTTCGCAATTATCTTTTTCGGAAGTGAACAGCGGCATTGGATATTTTTTATTTTCAGGTTCGTCAATCAAATCCAGTCCGGGCGCTTTTTTCAAGACGGCGCGCGCGGCTTCGACGGAAACCGGCTTTTCAAATTCCGCGCTGACGGCAACCGAGTGCGAACGATAGACCGGCACGCGCACGCACGTCACGCTCGCGCGGAACGCCGGGTGGTGCATGATTTTGCGGCCTTCGTTCTCCATCTTCATTTCTTCCTTCGTGTAGCCGCTCGGCAGGAATGAATCCACCTGCGGAATCACATTGAAGGCGATCTGGTGCGGATAAACTTCCTTTGTCACCGGTTTGCCGGAAACGACCTGCCCGACCTGCCGCTTCAATTCTTCAATCGCCTGCGCGCCAGTGCCGCTCACGGCCTGGTAACTCGACGCAAAAATCCGTTTCACGCCGAACGCCTGATGCAACGGATAAAGCGCCATCAGTGTGATGGCTGTCGTGCAATTCGGATTGGCGATGATGCCTTTGTGCCATTTCACGTCGGCGGCGTTGATTTCGGGAATCACGAGCGGCACGGAATCGTCCTGCCGGAACGCGCTGGAGTTGTCCACGACGACGCAACCGGCCTTCGCCGCAATCGGCGCAAATTCCTTGGAAATGCTTCCGCCCGCGCTGAAGAGCGCGATGTCAATGCCGTTGAACGAATCCTTCGTAAGTTCCTTGACAGTGATGTCCTGACCGCGAAATTTCAATTTCTTGCCAGCCGAACGCGCCGACGCAAGCAAAGTCAGTTTGTCCACCGGAAAATTTCTTTTTTCCAGCGTTTTGATCATTTCGATGCCGACGGCACCGGTCGCGCCGACCACGGCCACATGCGGATTTCGGTTCATAAAGGGCGCGGATTTTATCAGAAATTCCGCTCACGTCAATCATACTGCAACGATTGTGCATAAATTTATGCGATTTCTGATTGACCAGAGTTGCCGCGTATGACGAAATGATAAACCTAAACTTTTTAAATGCCTAAAATTTCGATCAGAAACGGGACTGGCCCGCGGGCGGGTACGACGAAATACGATGCGCACCACAAAGTGCTGTCGCAAACCTACGGCGCGTTCGCCGATCTGCGACGCGAATTGTCGGACTCCAAAACCACCGTCAACGAACGCGAAGACATTCTGAAAAGTTTCGCGACCTGTCCCGATTCGCAACGCGCGTGGCTGCTGCTGGAAGACTATTTCGAAAAACTCTCGCTCTCGCGGAAGGATTTTCCCGACACGAACTGGTGGCCGCGTTTGCTGAATGCGCAGGGCAAAATCCGGCTGGAAGAGCTCGCGTTTCTTTTTTTGCGCGCGAAACGTTCCGTGCCGCCGGAATTGCAAGCGCACGCCAGCCTTGATCGCTTCGCCAAAGCCGAGGAAGCCGAACAGGAAGTTAAGCTGGTGCAGGAACTGGAAAACTGGCTTTCGCCGCCCATTTTGCCGCTGCTTGAAACTCCGCGCGCTACGCTCCGCGTCATCTGCAAAGCGAAGCCAGACGACGAAGAGCCGTCGCGCCATCGTCTCGCCGTGCAATTTCTTTTGTCGCGCCCGCGCACGGGCGAAAAGGCGCGCACGTTGCGCGAGATGATTGATCTCGTGGTTCGCGCCACACACGAGCAGGAACTTTTTCCGCCGAAAGACTGGGAATTCATCCAGTGGATTGCCGATACGCATCGCAACCGCGAAGACGGCGCGGATACGCTCATTCTTTCCGACGCCGAATTGCTGCAATGGCTCGCGCGCTGGGGACATACGAATCGCCTCGAATCCGCCGACAACGGCAAACCGCTCCAGTTCCACGGACAGGTCGCCGCGCTGGCACCGCATCTCGAAAACGGCGACAAGGAACTTTCGTTTACGCACCGCTTTGCATTGCCGAGCGGGGAAAATCATTCCGTCGGGGACGCAAAATTTTTCAATCATCAGCCGCCACTCGCGCTTGTTGGCAACACCTTTTTCCTTTTGCGTAATGCACCGCCGCCGCGCGTGTTGAAATATATCGTACATAAACCGACCGTGCCCGTCGGCAAATTGAGCCACCGGCTGCTGCTGCATCTGCGAAAAACGCAGTCGAACCATGGAGTGGATTGGGAGCAGCTTTGCATTACACACAAGGCCGCGCCGCAATTTATTTTCGAATTGCTCGACGACACGGTGCGTTTGCGCCTGCTCGCCAAAAGCGAGCGCGACCAGAGCATTTGGTTCTGGAACGGCCACGAGTGGATTGCGAACGACGCGAAGAAGCGTCCGCACGACAAACCGGAAATTTTGGACGATCCGCGCCTCGAACCTGCGACGCAGTGGCTTCGCAAATTGGACTGGTTCACGCCCGAAGCCGGTTTGTGGATCGGCGACGCGAACGAAAATTTTCTCGGCTCGCTCGCCGAGGCGTGGGCGTCGCGTCCGGGCGATTCGGAATTTCTCGGCAATCCGTCATTTCATCGTTTGTTCCTGACACCGCGCCAGCTTAAGCCGAAACTCATCGTCAAAGGCAGCGGCATTGACTGGCTTTCCGTTTCCGCCGAATGGGAGGCGGAAGGTCTGAAATTGAGCAAAGCGGATTTGGAACGGCTCGCCGCCGCGACCGGACGGTTTGTGAAATTGCCAAATTCCGGCTGGGTCGAACTTGACACCGTCGCCGTTCAGGGTGCGCACGAAGCAATGGCCGACATGGGTGTGGAAGGTTTGATTGCCGTGCCGCAAAAAGTTGGATTGGAAAACGTCGCGCATCTGGACGAAAATGAGTTGTCACGATTCGCCGATTCGCCGGAAGCGAAGGCGTTGCGTGAACACGTTCGCGAATTCAAAGGCGTTCCTTCCGCCGATTTGCCCAAAGGTTTGAAGGCGGATTTACGCCCGTATCAAAAAGACGGCTTTGATTTTCTCGCGCATCTCGTCCAAATCAAACTCGGCGGCATCCTCGCCGACGACATGGGTCTCGGCAAAACGCTCCAAACCCTTGCGTGGCTCGCGTGGCTCAAAGAACGCAACACGAAAAATCCCAAACCGTCGCTCGTCATTTGTCCGGCGTCCGTGCTGCACAACTGGCGGCGCGAAGCGGAACGGTTCACGCCAAACTTGAAAGTGCTCGTGCTCGAAAGCGGCTCGGCCCGGCACAATTTGCGGAAACAAATTCCGCAGAATGACATCATCGTCACGAATTACGCGTTGCTGCGGCGCGATTTGGAGGAATTGCAAAAATTCGCGTTCCGCGCGGTGATTCTAGACGAAGCGCAATTCATCAAAAATCCCGGCGCGCAGGACACGCAATCGGTCAAACACTTGAAATGCGAACCCAAGCTGGCGCTCACCGGCACGCCGCTTGAAAACCGATTGCTCGATTTGTGGAGTATAGTTGATTTCATCCAGCCCGGCTACCTCGGCAATCAGGAACAATTTCTGGAAACTTACGAACCGCGCCTTCACGCTGATGAAACAACTTCCGCAACCGAAGCGCGCGGCGAAAAAACGGAATCGGTTCAACGCATCGCGCGTCGCCGGCTTTCGGCGAAATTGCGTCCGCTGTTGCTGCGCCGCTTGAAAAAGCACGTCGCCAAGGATTTGCCCGACCGTATTGAAGAACGCCGCGATTGTCCGCTCGGCGAAGAACAGCGTAAATTGTATCTGGCTGAACTCCGGCGCAGCCGCGAACAAGTCATGCGCACGGTCGAACAGCAGGGACTCAACAAAAGCAAGATGCATGTGCTCGCCGCGCTCACACGATTGCGCCAGATTTGCTGTCACCCGTCGCTTGTCGGCAGCGACACCGCATCCGGCAAGACCGAGACGCTGTTCGAGTTGCTTGATCCGCTGGTTTCCGAAGGACAAAAAGTTTTGGTCTTCAGTCAATTTGTGCAGATGTTGCAACTGCTCGAAAAGGAATGTCACCACCGGCAAATCACCACGCACATGCTCACCGGCCAGACGAAGGACCGGCAGCAAGTCGTCAACGCATTCCAGAGCGACACGGGCGCGGGTGTTTTTCTTTTGAGTTTGCGCGCAGCGGGCACGGGTTTGAATTTGACGAACGCGAGTTACGTTGTGCTTTATGATCCATGGTGGAATCCGGCGGTTGAAGCGCAGGCGATTGACCGTTCGCATCGCATTGGCCAAACACAAACGGTGAACGCCTACCGACTCATCGCGCCCGGCACGGTTGAGGAAAAAATCTGGGAATTGCAACAGAGCAAGGCGCAGACGATTGCCGACGTGCTCGGTGAAGAAGGTTTCGCCCGCAGCCTCACGACGACGGATTTGGAG
>JBEKZT010000078.1:0-8211 GCA_049509595.1 Verrucomicrobiota bacterium | reverse complement strand
ACCAAGACGGAATGGGTGCGGATGAAACTGATTGCGGCTGCGCGTAGAGCATAAAAATTCAACGAATGAAAACACCTTTAAAATCAATGGTTCAGGTTGGGTTTGTGAAAGACATAATCCCGCGTGACTTCGGGATTATATCTCTCACAAACCCATTCTGTTTTTATGAGATTTTCCACCAGTTATTTAGCTAAAAACATCGGGCTTTCAACGATTCCGAACTGGGGGCAACCCCACACAGTTCCAACGATAAATCCTCAACGAGAGAATTAACAAATGTAAGTGTCAGTGTTTTCTCTTTTCCCGCTAAAGTTTTCTTGAAGAGATAAGTCTTACCCGTTCCCGGCCTAGCAACTGCGACTCTTCTATCTGATTTCGAACTCAAAATCGCATTAACGTGCTTTTGTCTCTCGCTCTTTGCTTTATCGTATTTGTTTTCTGAACCAGATTTTTGTGCATAAAGCAAAGTTAGGCATCCCAAAATTTTGCACCTGTTTTACAACTTCTCCGGCCTCGACATCAAATCCGCGATGCGCGAAAGCAATCGTCCCGCCGCCCCGCCGTCCAGCACGCGATGGTCAAAGCTCAACGTCAGGTTCGCCTCCATCACCGGCACGAATTGTTTGGTCGCCTCGTCCCAGTTCGGCGCGCGACGGCCCGCGCCCATGCCCAGCACGAGCGTCTGCTCCGGCAGCGGAATCGGCGTCGCCCAGATCAGGCCGAACGTGCCGTAGTTCGTCACCGTCGCGATCGAGCCGCCGGTCGCGTCCGCCGGTAATTTTCTTTGGCGCGCAAGTTCGACGAGTTCGTTGTAGCGCACGACGAGTTCGGACAAAGATTTTTTGTCCGCGCCGCGCAAAACGGGAACGAGCACGCCATCCTCGGCCTCGACCGCGAAGCCGACGTCAATGGAACTCGGATGAACAATTTTATTTCCGACGAGCCGTCCGGCGGGCGCGGAATTTTCCGCCAGCGCGATTGCCAGCGCGCGCAACGCGTAAAGCGCCGGGCCGGGCTTCGGATTTGAATTTTTCCGGTGCGCGAGAACGGCGTCGAGCGCGACGGGCAAACCGACGGTCGCGAGCGGGCGCGTCCAACTGCGTCGCATCGCGTCGGCCACTGCAACGCGCATCGAAGACGCGCCGCTCATTTTATGTTTGTCGAGACTCGCGATGTATTTCTCGAAATCTTCGACGGTCACGCGTCCCGCCGCGCCGCTGCCTGCGACGCCCGCGAGATCAGCGGCGTGCAAACCGAGTTCGTCCATGCGCGCCTTGAGCCTCGGCGAAAGATAACTCGCGCCTGCCGCGTTCGCGGGAACTGGCAATCCGCGCACAGTCGGCTGCACGCGCCCGCTCCGGCGATTTGAATCTGATTTTGAAAGCTGTTCTGTTTCGGAAGTTTTTGCCGGAGCAACGTCGAGTCCCAGACGCACGGCTTCTTCTTTCGTCGCTTCAATCTGTCCGAGCGTCGCGCCGACAGCGTAGCTTTCGTTCAACTGCGCGGAAAATTTTCCAATTGTTCCTTTGCACGGCGATGCAACTGTCATCGTGGCCTTGTCCGTCTCGACTTCGATCAAATCCTGGTCGGCCTCGACATTGTCGCCGGGCTTGACGAGAAAGTTGATAATTTTGGCCTCGGCGATGGATTCGCCAAGCTGCGGCATGATGATTGGAATTTTCATGATCTTAACAATTTTCTCGCGGCGGCGGCGACGGCGCGCGCGGTCGGACGGTGCGCCGTCCACAAATTCGGATGATACGGCACGGGCGTGTCTTTGGCGTTGAGCCGTTGAGGCGGCGCGTCGAGCAAGCCGTAGCCTTCGCTCGCAACGCGCGCGATGATTTCCGCCGTGACGCCGCCCCACGGCCACGCCTCGCCGACGCAAAGTAATTTTCCCGTCCGCGAAACGCTGGCCATGACCGTATCCGTATCGAGCGGTTTTACGGAACGCAAATCAACAATTTCAATTTCCCAGCCTTCGCCGGAAAGTTCCGTCGCAGCTTCGAGTGCTTCGTGAACCATCGCGCTATAAGTCACAATTGTCAGATCGCGACCTTCGCGTGCGATCCGCGCCTTGCCGATTGGCAGCGCTTCGCTCGGCAATTTTTCGGCTTTCAAATGGCGGTAGAGAAATTTGTGCTCGCAGAAAATTACTGGGTCGTCGAGCGCGACGGCTTCGAGCAACATTGAATAAGCATCTTCAACCGTCGCGGGCGTCAACACGATGAGGCCGGGATAATGCGCGTAAATCGTCTCAATGCACTGGCTGTGAAACGGCCCGCCGCCGGACGTGCCGCCGAACGGCAGGCGCACGGTGATCGGGCACGGAACATTCGTGCGCCAGAAAAGCGTCGCGGCTTGATTGACGATTTGATTAAAACCGACGGTTGAAAAATCCGCGAACTGCATTTCGATGATCGGCCGCAAGCCTTCAATCGCCGCACCGACGGCAAGGCCGACCATCGCGTCTTCGGAAATCGGCGAGTCCAGAACGCGGTCGGGAAATTCCTTTGCCAGATTTTTCGTGGCCTTGAACGCGCCGCCGAACGCGCCGACGTCCTGCCCGTAAATAAAAACACGCGGATCGTCGCGCAGCGCATGAGCCTGGGCTTCGCGGATAGCGTCAATGTAGGTGATTTCAGTTCCCATTTTCTTCGTGCGTCTCGCTCAAATGTTCGGAAGAAATTGCTGACCAATTTTCCGTAAACGGATCGGGCGCGGGTTCGCGCTGGACTTGCGCGACGGCCTCTTCGATTTGACGGATGGCATCGCTGCGCCAAACGGCGATTTGAGCGGCATCGGTAAATTTATTTTGCAGTAGAAACTCCTCGGCGACTTTTAGACAGTCGCGTCCCAGCGGAGAATTTTTTAATTTCGGGTCAACGTAACTCGAATCATCATGCTCACCGTGGCCACAAAGCCGGAGCAATTTTGCGACGACGAGTTGCGGGCCGTTTCCGACGCGTGCGCGCGAAACGGCTTCGCCGACAATTTTCAAACACGCGGACAAATCCGTGCCGTCAACTGTTTGAACTTCCACGCCATAGCCGATGGCCTTGTCAGCAAGATTGTCACAGGCGAATTGGCGCGATGTTGGCGTCGAGTAGGCGTATTGATTGTCGGCGACAATCAATACGAGCGGGAGTTTTTCAACGGCGGCTTGATTCAACGCTTCGTGAAATGCGCCGGTGGAAGTCGCGCCGTCGCCGATGCACGCCGCGCCGACCGTTCCGGAAATTTTTTTGAAACGGCGCGCGAACAAAACCCCGTTGACGACGGAAATCATCGCGCCGAGATGGCTTATCATCGGAAGCTGGCCTTCCTGCGGTTTGCCGCGATGTACGTTGCCGTCGCGCCCACGCATCGGGCCGAGGGATGAACCGAGATAAGTTCGCACGGCGTCCAAAACTGTTTCGCCAAACGCAAGTCGTCCCGCCGCGTCGCGTATGAGCGGCGCGAACACGTCGGTTTTTTTTAATGAAGCGCCAACCGCTACGCTCAAGGCTTCCTGACCGCGGCCAAGAAAAACGCCACCGTGAATTTTTCCGGCGCGATAAAGCGCGGCGAATTTATCATCCAGTAGCCGCGCCAGCAGCATGAAGCGATATGCGGCCAGATATGTTTCGCGAAAAGCGGCCGCATTCTCTGCGCGGGGCTCAAGCACCGTTTGCAGCATGGCGGGATTTTATCTCTATTGCGCCCTGCCAGCAATGTTTCTTTCGGAATTGAAATTTTTGCGGCGGAAAAAAACCTTTTGGCCAATCCCAGAAATTCGTGTTAAATGGTCGCCCGTTCAGACAACTATGAATGAAGCCGTTTTTCAAATCTTGCAAATCGGAAACGATTCGCAAATGCCGGAGGTTTTGTCGAACCTTCTGCATGAGGATGGCATTGTTGTTTCATTTGTGCATGACGCGGACGACGCCTTCACGGCCATTCACGAGCGACACATTGATTTGCTGCTGGTTGATTTGGAAACATCCAATGCCGAGGGTTTCAAATTGTTGCGCTATCTCAAAGACAACCCGCCATCGCCGCCGATGTTGATTATCACGCTGACCTCCCCGGACGATGCGTTGGGAAAATTGCGCGCGTTTGACCTTGGTGCCACTGACTGCGTGAACAAACCGCTTGATCCGGCAGTTTTCCATGCGCGTTTGCGCGGCGCACTGCAAACGAAAAGGCGGTTTGATAACTTGATCCAAAAACAAAGCGAATTGATTGAAGCCCGGCTAGCCGCCGAGGCTGACGCCCGCTCCAAATCAGATTTTCTCGCCGCCATGAGCCATGAAATCCGCACGCCGATGAACGGCGTCATCGCGATGGTTGGCTTGCTTCTGGAAACGCCGATGACCGCCGAGCAGCGCGGTTATCTCGAAACGATTCACACCAGCAGCGATGCGTTGCTCACAATTATCAACGACATTTTGGATTTTTCAAAAATTGAAGCGGGAAAAATGGAATTGAATTCGCGGACATTTGATTTGCGCGCATGCATTGAGGAAACGCTTGATTTAATGTCGGCGTCCGCGTTCAAAAAAAATCTCGAACTCATTTACGAAATGGAAGACAGCATTCCAGTTGCCGTCGAGGGTGATTCGCTTCGTTTGCGGCAAGTGCTGGTGAATCTTTTAAGCAATGCGGTGAAGTTCACCAAAAGCGGCGATGTTTTTGTTCAAGTCAAATTGCTTTCCGCGAAAACTGACGGCACGTCATCATTGCATCTGCATTTTTCGGTGCGCGATACAGGCATCGGCATCGCGCCGGACAAGCTGGCGCGATTGTTCAAACCATTTATGCAAGCTGAAACTTCTACAGCGCAGCGTTTCGGCGGCACCGGGCTGGGCCTGGCCATCAGCAAACGGCTGGTCGAATTGATGGGCGGCAAAATGTGGGCTGAAAGCGTCCCGGGCGAAGGTTCGACTTTTCATTTCACGGCAAATGTTCTCACGCAACAACCAGTCGCGCCGTCCGCATTGCAAAGTCCACAGCCGAAATTGGAAAATTTGCGCGTGCTCATTGTGGATGACAATGCGACGTGCCGCCGCGTGCTCGGTGAACAATTGACCAAATGGCGGATGATTCCCAAGAGCGCGGAAAATTCGCAGCAAGCCCTTGAATGGCTTCGCCGGGGTGAACAATTTGATTTGGCCATTCTCGACTGGCAAATGCCGGACATGAACGGCCCCGCACTGGCCCAAGAAATTCGCAAACTGCCGAATACAGCCGCCATGCCGCTGCTGTTGCTCACGCCTTTGGGCGTGCACACTGACAGAAAGGCGGTTGCAGACGCTGAATTTGCTCAATCTATCGCCAAACCAGTCAAACCCGTACAACTTTGTGAAATACTGACACGTGTTGTTCAGGCTCCAAAAGTCACCGAGAAAAAAACAACTGCCGCACCAGTACCATTGTCTTCGCTGAAAAACCCCGGCGAACTTCTAGCGCAGCGGCTGCCGTTGCGGATTCTTTTGGCGGAAGACAATGAGTTGAATCAAAAAGTTGCCTCGCGCATTTTGCAGCAAATGGGTTATCAGCCGGACATTGCCAATAACGGACGGGAAGCGCTCGAAACACTTGAACGGCAGCCGTATGATTTGGTTTTCATGGACTTGATGATGCCGGAAATGGATGGCCTCGAAGCGACCAGCACCATTCGCGCGCGCCAAAAAGACCCGGTGGCGTATCCGAATTATAACGGCCGCATCATCATCATCGCCATGACCGCCCACGCCATGCAAGGCGACCGCGAGAAATGTATTGCATCGGGCATGGATGATTATCTGGCCAAACCCATTCGCCCGACCGACGTGCGCAGTATGATCGAGCGCTGGGCTTCTCCAAAAAACGCAACAGAAACTGTAAAGGCTGCGCCTGTGCCGGAAACTTCAAAGCCGGTGGTGGAAGAACCAGCGGTGGACATGAGCCGGATGGCCGATTTGACCGGTGGCGACGAACAAAGTATGCGTGAATTGATCGAAATGTTTTTCAAACAGACTACGCAGCAACTGGCGCAAATCGATACGGCCATTCGCGAAAAAAATTCCGAGCAACTCAAACACGTCGCGCACAGTTGCAAAGGCGCAAGCGCGACACTCGGCATGGGGCCGTTCGCAAAACTATTGCTGGAGCTGGAACAGCAGGGCAAAACGAACGCGTTAACCAATTCGCCGCAGGTTTATGAAAATGCCATGAAAGAATACAAACGCATCCAGATTTTTCTGGCCGCGCAACAAAGTAAAAATCCTGCCCCAACCGCAACGTCATGAAAAAAGTGCTTATCATTGAAGATGATCAAATCATCGCCAACATTTATCGAAACAAATTGACGGTGGAAGGTTATCAGGTCGAAACCGCATCGGATGGCGAAGCGGGATTGGCGCTCATCGCCAGCTTTCAGCCCGGCTTGGTGCTTTTGGATCTCATGTTGCCGAAAATGTCGGGCGTTGAAGTCATTAAACAAATTCGCGCCGGATCTGAATCGGCCAAGCTGCCGGTCATTGTCTTCTCGAATATCTACATGACAAACATGATTCAGGAAGCATGGAAAGCCGGTGCCACAAAATGTTTGTCAAAGGCGAGTTGTTCGCCGCAGGAAGTGCTCGATCTCGTCCGTGCGACCATCGGCGAAAGTGGCGCAATTCCGCACGCTCCAGCCACACCGAAGCCAACTGGCAATGCGGCGGATGCGGAATTTCAGAGCGAGTTGCGAAAATCTTTTGTTGACAGTCTGCCTGCCACGCTAAACACGCTGCGCGCCGCATTGCAAAGCCTGATTCGAGCCGACAACGAAGCGACGCGGCTCAAAGAAATTCATGAACTTTACCGCCGTATTCACGCGCTCGCTGGCAACGCGGGCGTCACCGGTTTTGTGCAAGTCACAAAAATGTCCGGCGCACTCGAAGCCTTTCTCAAGGAAATTTACGAAAAACCAAAAAACATCAATCAATCCACTTTGCGCACCGTTGCCAGTGCGATTGATTTTCTCGGATTTCTTTTCGAACACGGCCTCGCACCGGAAAAACAGGAATTTCCCGCCGTCAACGTCTTGATCGTGGATGATGAAGTCATTTCGCGTCGCGCCGTGACTTACGCGATTGAAAAGGCGCAGCTTCATTGCATCAACGTCGAGGATCCCAATGTCGCGCTTAATATGCTGATGGAAAATAATTTTGACCTCGTTTTTCTGGACGTGGACATGCCCGGCATGACCGGCTATGAACTTTGCACCAAGATGCGCGCGCTGCCACAGCACAAAAAAACGCCGGTCATCTTTGTCACCAGTCTCAGCGATTTCGACAACCGCGCCAGCTCCATGATGAGCGGTGGCAACGATTTCATCGGCAAGCCGTTTCTATTCATCGAACTGACCGTCAAGGCGCTCATTCACGTGTTGCGTGGCAAATTGCAGTCGGCAAAATAACACTGTTAAAGTGAGCGTGTTCTCCCTTATTGGCCAATAACGCTTGCCAATTCTGTTTTTTTTCCTAAAGTAAGCGGCCACTTTTCAAAATATACACATGAATCGTTTAAATGAATTTTTGGCGCAAGCGGCGCCGTCGACAAGCCAATCGCCGCAGCCGATTTGGATTACGTTCGCGCCGTTCGCCCTGCTGATCATTGTTTTTTATTTCATGTTGATTCGCCCTCAGCAGCAGCGCGCCAAGCAGCAGGCAAAATTGCTCGAAGCCCTCAAGTCCGGAGACAAGATCGTCACGTCCAGTGGCATCATTGGGGTCGTCATTTCGGTCAAGGACAAAACCGTTTCACTTCGTTCCGCCGACGCCAAAATGGAAGTCACCAAGGCTTCCGTGACGGAAATTCTTGAACGCGACGGCGACACATCCGCCTCCTGAGTTTGCCATGAACCGAAATAAGTTTTGGACATTTGTCTTCGTCGTCCTTGTCGTTTTGTGGTCATTTTACGAAATTTATCCGCCGACCTCGCGCGACTTGGTCCAGCAATTTGAATCACGCGCGGAAAATCAGGACGCGACGTTCACTAACATTTTGCAGCGGCTCGCACCGTTGCAGTCGGCAAATGCAAGCCGTGAGTTCGCCAATTTGCAGGAAGCCATCGGCACCAACGACATCCAGCCGTATTTTTCGTTCATTGACGCGAAGAATGAATTATATCCGGACACGTTCATTTTGAACCAGCTTCAGCGCGATGCCTCGGGGCACATCAAGCTCGGCCTCGATTTGCAG
>JBEKZT010000077.1:0-10292 GCA_049509595.1 Verrucomicrobiota bacterium | reverse complement strand
AACCAGAGTTGATTCAACACGTCGGAATACTGCAACAGGACGCTCGCGCCGCCGGCATATTGGCCGATGAGCGCGTCGGTGATGTTCAACGTGACGCGATCACCAAGCAGTGGCAACGCATAAATTTCCGGCACAGCGACGGCGAGCCGGCTGGGATCACCATCAAATCGCATGGTATTGTCCACGCTGCCCAGCGCCACGCTGTAAAGATGCCCGCAAACGCCGGCGTCATTTTCATTCAATAACGGCGCGATACTGATGATTTTGGTGATTTGCTGGCTGACGAGTTTTGCGACAAAGGATTTCCGCCCGACACCTTCGCCTTTTTTGCCGAATTCCAAATCGCCCCAAACGAGATGTCCGATGACGGCGGTGTCGGGATTGTAAAAATTTGTCGGGTCGTAGCCGCTTTCAACACAGCCAGCGGCGCGCACGCCGAGGAGCGTGGCGACTTTGAAAAATCCGGCGGCGCGCAAATCGTCCTCGTGTTTATCCCAGATAATGATGTGTTCCGGCGGCAAACCGGCGTCGAGCAACCCGCGAACAACCGCCGCGACGACGGCCGGACGCGTGCCGCTGATTGGTCCCGCGGCGGAAAAAACCTTGATGCCGACGACGTCTTGCGTCGAAACCAGACTGTGCCACGCTTCAGCGACAGTTGCTTTACCGGTGAGGCTGGCAACGGCGCGGTTGACCATGTCTTGCACTCGGTTTGTATCAGGTTGAAACGCAACGGTGGCGCGAGAATCTTCAATGATGACGACACGCGTGTGCGCGTCGCCGGGCGTGAGTGAAAATGAATCGGCGGCTCGTGCGGGTTGATGTGCGAACCAAATCACGCAAACCGCCATCGTCGGCAAAATGAATTGAGTCAGTGCGTTTCTTGACACTTTAAGGCGCGAATGTTACCACCAGCACCGATGCTGGCCACAAAAAACCGGATTCGTTGGAGCGCGATATTTTTTATCGCGCTCGCTATTTTCATTGCGGGTTGCACGCCATCGGGACCGCGTGCGTTGCTCAAAGGTAAAAAGCTTTTAGATCGCGGCGATTATACCGACGCAGTGGCACAGTTGAAAATTGCCACTTCAATTTTGGCGACGAATGCGCAGGCATGGAATTATCTTGGCCTGGCGTATCATCACGCCAACCAGCCGGCTGACGCTGTGAACGCTTACAACCGCGCACTGATGCTGAATCGCGATTTGGTCGAGGTGCACTATAACCTTGGGTGCCTTTGGCTTGAACAAAACAGGCCCGACGCAGCGAAAACAGAATTCATCGCTTACACACTTCGTCGCAGCAACACCCCGGAAGGCTGGCTGAAACTCGGTTTGGCGGAGCTTCATACGCACGAATTGGCGTCGGCGGAAAAAAGTTTCAGCGCTGCACTTTCCCTCAGCCCGGACAATGCCGAGGCATTGAACGGCTTGGGTTTGGCACAAATTGAGCGCGGTCGCCCGCGCGAAGCGGCGCAGTATTTTTATGCTGCCGTCAAGGCTCATCCCGATTACGCGCCCGCCATTTTGAATCTGGCGGCCGTCGCCGACGAATATCTCCGCGACCGCGCGCTGGCACTGCAAAATTATCACGCCTATCTTGCGCTAACGCCGCCGCCGCCGCATTGGGACGAGGTCAATGCCATTGTCAATGATCTGGAGCAAAAACAAGTTGTTGCTGAATCCACACCACAGCCGGTTCAAAACCAAATGGCACCGGAGTCGGCATGGCCAAAAACGCCATCGTCGAGTTCGTCGCGCGTTTTCACGTCGCCGAAATCGCTGGCGATTTACCGGACTTATTCGAACCCGTCGCCACCGCCAGAAGTTGTGCAGCCAGAAGTTGTGCGAGTTGAGCCGGAGCAGGTTTTGAGAACGTCGCCGGAAGTGCAGGAACCGCCACTACAGCAGCAGCCGTCACTCTATGCCGAAGCACCGCCACCGTCAAAAACGGAAACCGAAAAGCCGGGTCTTTTGCACAAACTCAATCCATTAAATTGGTTTCGTTCTTCCGTGCCCGAAAAGAAATATGACCAAAATGGAATAACACCGTTGCCACCACCAAGTTCGGCGAATGATCGTGTGAGTTCGCCGCTATTGTTGCCACCAAAGCCGAACGCGATTTCAAATTCCTCGGCACCGGCGAGCGAACCGATTGTTATTCCCGCGAAACCGATTCATATTATTCAGGCTGCGCCTCCCACATTTCCGCATTATTTGTATTTTTCGCCGAAAAAGCCGCACACCGGCGACCGGCGAGCCGCAATACAGGCATTTGCTGAAGCGCAAAAATTTGAGCAGGAACAAAAACTCACGCAGGCGATGAAATCGTATCAGCAAGCCGCGCGGCTTGATCCAGACTGGTTTGAAGCGCAATATAATTACGGCGTGCTGGCATACCGGCTGCACGAGTTCAATCGTTCGCTGGCCGCATATGAAATGGCGCTGGCGATCCAGCCGGATTCCGTTGACGCGCGCTACAATTTCGCGTTGACGCTCAAAGCCGCCGGTTATGAACTCGATGCGGTGGATCAGTTGAAAAAAATTCTGGAGTCCAATCCGGATGAAACACGCGCGCATTTGGCGCTGGCTAATTTATATGCACAGCAGTTGCGTGATTTTTCACAGGCACGGAGGCATTATTTGAAAGTTTTAGAATTGGACCCGGTCAATCCGCAGGCGACGGACATTCGGTTCTGGCTTTCATCAAATCCACCTTGAAATGAGCGCTCAAATTTAACTGGCGCTCCGCATTTGGAAATTTTAAACTCGTTTACATGATTGCTGCGGCGTTGAACCTCCTGAATAGCCTTCCCGTCAACTGGTTTGATGCAGTCGTCATATTGATGTTGGTTTTCGGCATTTATCGCGGGCGTAAAAACGGCATGTCCAAGGAAATGATTCCAACGCTGACGTGTGTAACACTGTTTATCGTGTGCGGGTCGTATTACAAAATCGTCGCGCAAACATTCAAAAATGCCGCCGGTCTGGGTGAGTTGACAAGTTTTGTTCTGGCTTACATTGGTTTGGCGGTCATTGTTTACTTGATTTTTTCGCTCATCAAAAACGCTTTGGCAAAAAAACTCGAGACCAGCAATCTTTTCGGCAATGCCGAATTTTATCTCGGAATGCCTGCGGGCATGATTCGCTTCGCGTGCATTCTGTTGACTGCGCTGGCATTGCTGAACGCGAAGCATTACACTGCAGGCGAAATCGCCGCGCACAATGCTTTTGTGAACCAAAACTTTGGTGGCGATTTATTTGCCGTTGCTGATGTGCATACGATCCAGGAGCAGGTTTTCAAAAAATCCCTAACCGGTCCGCTGATAAAAAAAATTCTGGGGCCGTTGTTTATTAACACCGCGCCGCCGGGTGGCGACCAAAAACCGCCGGTCAAGAAACCTGTCATTCAGATTGGAAATCCGGTGCCTGCGCCGACGCACTGATGGCTGGTTTATTTTCTTCCGCAACGCTTGAAAAAATTCGCGCAGGCAGCGACATTGTAGATGTCATCGGCTCCTATCTGCCGTTGAAAAAAACAGGCGCAAACTTCACCACGCTTTGCCCGTTTCACAAAGAAAAGACGCCGAGTTTCAACGTCAATCCGCACAAACAGATTTTTCACTGTTTCGGCTGCCACAAAGGTGGCGACGTTTTCACCTTTGTGAAGGAATATGAAAACATCACATTTCCGGAAGCAGTGAAACGACTCGCTGATCGCGCGAAAATCCCGCTTGAATTCGAACAAAGTCAGGGCGAACAGCAATCGCGTCATCTCAAAGACCAGCTTCTGCAGATCCATGAGCAAATCACCCAACGTTGGCAAAACACGCTTGCGAATGAAGCCGCCGGACAACTCGCGCGCAATTATTTGAAAAAACGCGACGTGTCCGCCGAGGCGATAAAATTATTTCAGCTCGGCGCAGCGCCAGATGCCTGGGACGATACAGTGAATTGGGCCAAGAGTAAAAATCATGAACTCGCGCTTGTTGAAAAAGCCGGACTGATTTTACGAAAAGAAAACAGCGAACATTATTACGACCGATTTCGCGGGCGATTGATTTTCCCGATTTGTGACGAGCAGGGCAGGGTGATTGGTTTCAGCGGACGCATTTTGTCCGGTGATGAAAAAACGGCGAAATACGTCAATTCACCTGAAACGCCGATTTTTACGAAAAGCAGGGTTTTCTTCGGTCTCGACAAATCCAAGCGCGCGATTCTTGACGCAGGCTTTGCCATTATTTGCGAAGGCCAATTGGATTTGATTGCGTGTTTCATGGCCGGCGTCCAAAACATCGTTGCACCGCAAGGCACGGCCTTCACCGAACAACATGCACGTATCATCAAACGCTACGTCAACGAAGTTGTGCTGTGTTTTGACTCCGACGAGGCCGGACAAAATGCCGCCGTCCGTTCACTCGACCATTTGCTTGCGTCCGGTCTGGCTGTGCGCGTGGCGGTTGTGCCCGCGCCGCACGACCCGGACAGTTTTATCAAGGCTAACGGCGGCGATGCATTTCGCAAACTTGTCGAGGATGCTGAAGGTTTTTTTGATTATTATTTGAAACGTCTCT
The DNA here is from genome assembly GCA_049509595.1 of Verrucomicrobiota bacterium. Classification (GTDB taxonomy): domain Bacteria; phylum Verrucomicrobiota; class Verrucomicrobiia; order Limisphaerales; family UBA11358; genus UBA11358. The sequence continues at coordinate 5,719 of JBEKZT010000077.1, read as the reverse complement.
GTGCGAAAAATGATATAAAAACAGACAAAGGCCGGATGTCTGTAGTGAGATCAATGCTGTTAGCACTGCAAAAGACGGGCAACAGAATTGCTTTCGACAAACATGCACATGATTTAATTTTTAAACTGGGACTTTCATTCAAATCAATACAGGACGAATGGCGAAGGATTTTAGATGAGCCGTCGAATCCAACAACAGATAAACAAGAGGAAAGCTCTCAAGAAATCTCTTCAAAACCGTCCGCCCAGGAATTCTGGCTGCTGAAGCTTTTATTGCTGCATGAAAATCTGGCCGGGTGGGCGGCGTTGCACTTAGACATGAATTGGATTCAAAATTCGCTCGCGCGCCAAATTGTCGCGCTACGACTTGCCGCGCAGAGGAACGAATCATGGCAAAACCTCGCGGTATTTTCGAACGAATGCGAAACGCCGGAACTGCGAAATCTAGTGACTGAAGTTGGGGCTGAAGAACGCGCGATTCCGAATCCTGAACAGCAACTTCACGATGTAGTAAAATTCTTTCGGAATCAATTTTTCGATCGTCAAATTGCGGCGATGCTTCAACGGATGAGTCAGTCGCAAATGAGTGACGTCGAGCGCGTCGAGTTACTGCGCGAGCAGCAAAAATTGCGCGAACAAAAGCGCGCGCCGTTGTCGCCATTAAATTAAAAGACGCAATCCATTTCGGACTGCGCCTTTTTTGAAGCGGGAAAAATTACTTCGCGCCTTGATCAATCCACGCGCGTATCAAACCGATTTGTTCCGGCGTCAGTGCCGTGATATTCAGTTTGTTATGAACCGGCGGCATCCAGCCCATTGGATCGTCACCCAAATGTGCAACCATCTGGACGAGCATACTGTCCGCGCTTTTGCCGGGAACGACATCGTGGCCTTCTTTGCCGCCTTTGAGCGCACCTTCAAGGCTGTCGAGCTTCAATCTGCCACGCGGTTTGTCACCGCTGTGGCATTTCACGCACGACGCGTCAAGAATCGGCTTAATGTCAGTGGTGTAAGTTACGCCGCTTTTGGTTGAAGCAGGTGGAAGTTGGTTGCCATCGGCAAAAGCCACCATGGACAAGCCTAGAATTCCAAGGGCAACTAAATTTAATTTGTTCATAACCAGTTTGTTCGTTTTCAGATGCGATGGACAAATAGGGATTTAGTTCCCGCCTGTCAACATTCAAGCGCGTAGTTGCAGTTTGAAAACAATTGGCTAAACATTCCAAAATGAATCGAAGCAACTTTTCGGACGTCGCGCTCGTCGTGCTTGGTCACGGCACGACGCAAAACGACGATTCCGCCGTGCCGGTTTTTCAGCATGCGGCGGAATTGCGCCGTCGGAAAATTTTTCGCGAAGTCCGCGAAGCATTTTGGAAACAAGAACCGCAGATCAAAAAAGTTCTGGCGGAAATTTACGTGCCAAAAATTTTCATTGCGCCGCTATTCATCAGTGAAGGTTATTTCAGCACACAAATAATTCCCGAATCGCTTGGTTTTCATTTTCCTGAAACCTTGAAACTGAAAACTGAAAGCTCGGAATTGTTTTACTGCAAACCCGTCGGCACGCACGACAGTATGACCAGAGTGATTTTATCAAGCGCAGAGGAAATCGTTAAAAATTTTCCCTTTCCGCGCATACCCAAAAATTCCGCCGTTACACTTTTTATCGCCGGACACGGCACGGAGAAAAATGTGAATTCACGCAAAGCCATCGAGCGACAGGTTGAGATGATTCGAGCCGTTAGAATTTACGCGGATGTCCGCGCGATTTTTCTCGAAGAATCACCGCGCATTGCCGATTGTTATCAAATCGCGATGACAAAAAATGTTGTCATCGTTCCGTTTTTTATCAGCGACGGTTTGCACACGCAGGAAGACATTCCGGTTTTGCTCGGTCAACCGGAGCGGATCGTGAAAGAACGTCTTGCCGCCGGGCAACCGACATGGCGCAACCCGACGGAGAAAAACGGCAAGCTTGTCTGGTATTCGCCTGCCGTCGGCAGCGCGCCGGAAATGGCCGATGTGATTTTAGAACGCGTGCACGAAGCGGCTTAACAAACTTAGTTTATGAAAAAAATTCGTTTTGGAATTTTGAGCACTGCGAACATTGCTCGAAAAAACTGGAAATCAATTCACGACAGCGGCAATTCCATTGTCTCTGCTGTTGCCAGCCGTGACATCAAACGCAGCCGGCAATTTATCGAAGAACTTCAAGCCGAAGCTCCGTTTGAGACTCCACCTGCCGCGCTCGGAAGTTACGAAGAATTGCTCGCGTCGAAAAGCGTGGACGCAGTTTATATTCCATTGCCGACTGGTCTGCGCAAGGAATGGGTTTTGCGCGCCGCTGTTGCAGGCAAACACGTCCTTTGCGAAAAGCCTTGCGGTCTCAATGCCAGCGATGTTCAAGAAATGATCGCCGCCTGCAAAAAAAATCGCGTGCAGTTCATGGACGGCGTCATGTTCATGCATAATCCGCGCCTCAGTCGTGTTCGTGAAATTTTCGACGACGGCAAAAGCGTCGGCCAGATCAAACGCATCACATCCAGCTTCAGTTTTTGCATGGCCGAAAATGTTTATGAAAAGAATGTCCGCCTGAACAGTCAGCTCGAACCTGCCGGCTGTCTTGGCGATTTGGGCTGGTATTGCATTCGCTTCACGCTTTGGGCGATGAACTGGCGATTGCCGCGCGAAGTTACCGGACGCATTCTCTTCCAAAGCGGCTCCGCTCGCAGTCCCGCCCAAGTGCCCATGGATTTTTCCGCCGAACTGATTTTTGACGAAAAAACTTCCGCGAGCTTTTATTGTTCTTTTATCGCCGAGGCCCAGAACTGGGTTCACGTCAGCGGGTCAATAGGCCAGTTGCGCATTGATGATTTTGTCCATCCATTGAACGACCACGAATCGGCCTTCGAATTGAATCGAAAAGAAATCCGCGTCAAATGCTGCGACTGCGGTGCGAAACACAGCGACAGCCGCGAAATGGCGCAGCAGGCAAACATGATTCGCAATTTTTCAAATCAAGTCCGCTCCGGCCAGCTCAATGACGAATGGCTGGAAAGCGCGTTGAAAACGCAACGGGTCATGGATGTGTGCCTTGAAGCAGCGCGGACAGGAACTTGCTTGAAACTTGGGGCTTGAAGCTTGAAACTCGCTTCGTGCGTTTTCAGAAAATCACCATCATCGGCATCGGCTTGCTTGGCGGCTCCATCGGGCTGGCCGCGAAAAAGCGTCGCGTCGCCGGAGAAATTGCCGGATTCGTCCGCAGCAAAAAAAGTATTTCCGGCTGCGAAAAATTCGGCGCGACGGATTTTGCCACGACCGATTTGCTCACCGCTGTTTCCAATTCTGATTTGGTGATTCTCTGCACGCCACTCGCACAGATGCGTCCGCTCGCAGAAAAAATGCTTCCGGCCTTGAAACGCGGCTCGATTGTTACCGATGTCGGCAGCGTGAAAGCCGATGTCGTGCGTGAATTGGAATCGCTCGTCAATAAATCCGGCGCGCATTTTGTCGGTAGTCACCCGATGGCCGGCGCAGAAAAAACCGGAGTCGCCGCCGCACGCGAAAATCTTTTTGAAAACGCCGTCTGCGTTTTGACGCCGAAAGTGGAACAATTTTGGAAATCGCTCGGCGCGCGCGTTTTGAAATTGGCACCGGAGCAACACGACTTACTCGTCAGCCGCACGAGCCATTTGCCGCACATTGTCGCCGCGACACTCGCAGGTTTGGTTTTGGATCCGAAACAACCGAAACAGCAAGCCGCGCTTTGCGCGATGGGTTTTCGCGACACGACGCGTATCGCGTCCGGCTCGCCGGAAATGTGGCGCGACATCGCATTGGCAAATCGCAAAAACATTGTTAAGTCGGTAGATGCATTTATTACTGAACTAAAAAAATTCCAAACTGTGCTGAAAAAGGCCGATGCAGAAGCCATTGAACAAATTTTTACGACGGCAAAATCGCGTCGTGACAACTGGTGCGCAGGTTCAGCTACAACTTCGTCGGAATAATGGCGCTCCCCGATCTCATCGAAATCGTTCCGCTCGACAAACCCGTGCGCGCGGAGATCACCGTGCCCGGCTCGAAGAGCATCACGAACCGTGCTCTGATCCTCGCCGCGCTCGCGGACGGCGAAGTCACGCTCACCGGCGCGCTGTGGAGCGAGGACACGCAGATCATGGTCGAGTGCTTGCAGAAATTGGGATTTAAAATTCGAGTCGAATATGACCCGGCAGAATTTTGCAATCGCACGATCACGGTCAAGGGACTGGGCGGAAAAATTCCGAAAGCGGGCACGATTGAAAAACCGCTCGAACTGTTTGTCGGCAATGCGGGGACGGCGGCGCGGTTTTTATCGGCGTTCGTTTGTCTGGGCAACGGTATTTACCGGTTGCATGGAGTTCCACGAATGCACGAGCGTCCGCAGGTGGCGTTGTTCAAGGCATTGCGTGAGCTGGGTTATCGTGTTGAAACAGAGCGGGGGAATGACCGGCTGCCAGTTTTTATTCAAGGTGCCGGCTCGAAAGCCCGCGCGAAGTGCAAAGTGAGCATCGAAGAAAGTTCGCAGTTTGCGTCGGCGCTGTTGCTTTGCGCGAAGGTTGGAAATTGGAAAATTGAAGTCGTTGGCGAGAACGCGGAAGAATCGCCATATGTGGCGATGACTTTGAAATTGATTGAAGTGTTTCCGAAAAATGGCGGAACTTTTCAAATTGAGCCGGACGCGAGCAGCGGGAGTTATTTTTGGGCGGCGGATTTTTTACTTTCGGCGGTGCAATATGACATCAGCGTGCAAAATTGGGTTCAATTAACTTTACAATCGGGTTATCAAATTGATGCGGCGTTCTTAAATTTCCTACCTCCAAACCGCGAAATTTCAAGGCTTCACGATTTAGGCGATAGCATAATGACTGTCGCTATAATTGCGCCATTTGCTCAAAAAATTGTGCGATTGACTGATCTGTCAAAATTAAGAATGCAAGAAAGCGAACGAGTAAAAGCTCTCGAAACTGAACTTAAGAAGTGTGGTGTCAAAGCACACGATTATGGTCGTGGAATTGATATAGGCGGCGGTAGTTTGGTAACTGAGAAAGGCGAAATTATTACGGATGAGAGTTTTGAAACTCTCGAAATTCAACCTGCGAAAGCACATGAATTGCACGGCGCGGAGATTGAAACCTACCACGACCATCGCATGGCGATGTGTTTTGCGATTCTAGGATTGAAAGTTCGCGGCATAAAAATTAAAAATCCCGCCTGCGTGAAGAAGACATTCCCGAATTTTTTCCAGAAACTGGCCGCGCCGCCACCGAAAGGCCTTGGCGCGACAATTTTGGATGCGAAGTCGGGACGGAAATTAACGGTTGAGGAATTATTTGCGGAATAGAGCCGTTGAATTGTTAAATTGTTGAATCGTTAAATGGGTTGCGACGGTTCACGATTCAACAATTCAACGATAACCATTTAACAAATTGAAAAACATTGTCATAGCGATTGACGGCACGAGCGCGAGCGGCAAGAGCACGAACGCGAAGCTCGTGGCGAAGGCGCTCGGCTACGTTTACGTGGACACGGGCGCGATGTATCGCACGCTGGCGTGGCATTGCCTGAAAAACAGAATTGATGTGCATGACGTCAAGGCTGTCGCCGCACTCTGTCGTAAATGGAAAACTTCATTGGAATGCATGGACGGAAAAGTGCGCTTGCTCGTGGATGGTTATTTT
>JBEKZT010000076.1:0-8262 GCA_049509595.1 Verrucomicrobiota bacterium | reverse complement strand
ACAAAGTTTTGCTGGATTGGTATAGCGGCTTGCCGCCCTACACCGTCACGCCATTGGAAGGAATTATAAATAAAGTTGTCCCGGGCGTCGCCGTCAATTTTGTCACCAACAACGACAACGGTGCCGCGGTGAAACTCGCCAAATCATCCGATGTTGCGATCGTTTGCGTCGGCAATCATCCGACGGGCGATGTCACGAATTGGGGGAAAGTCGCGCTGCCGAGTTATGGTCGCGAAGCCGTTGACCGCCAGTCCATTACTTTGGAGGATGAGGAATTGATCAAACAAGTTTTTCGCGCGAATCCGAAGACCATCGTTGTGCTCATTTCCAGTTTTCCGTATGCAATCAATTGGACGCAAAAACACGTTCCGGCAATTGTTCACGTGACACATTGCAGCGAAGAGGAAGGCAATGCATTGGCGGATGTTTTGTTTGGCGACTATAATCCGGCGGGACGGCTCGTCGAAACCTGGCCGAAATCGCTTGATCAATTGCCGCCGATGATGGACTACAATATTCGCGATGGCCGGACTTATATGTATTTCAAAGGCAAACCGCTTTATCCTTTCGGCTACGGCTTGAGTTACACGGCGTTTGAATATTCAAATTTGAAAACCAGTTCGCCTGCATTGAGTCGCGACGGCGCGGTTACCGTGAGCGTGGATGTGAAAAACACCGGCGCGCGTGCGGGCGACGAAGTGGTGCAATTGTATGTTAAACATTTGAAATCCATCGTGTCGCGGCCAATTGAAGAACTGAAGGGATTCAAACGCGTCCGGCTGCAACCCGGCGAGCAGAAAACGGTTGAGATTCCGTTGCCGGCGGAATCGTTGGCTTATTGGAACACGGCGAAGCACGCTTTTGAAGTTGAGCCGGACAAAGTCCGAATCATGGTCGGCGGTTCTTCCGCCGACATCCGGTTGAGAAAAACGATTGATGTGAATTGACCGGGTCGTGTTTGAAAATGAGAATCATCCACTCGGCATTTAACACGGTATTGGCCATTGGTTTGGCGGGCGGGTTGATGAAGACCATCGCGGCAGCGCAGGAAAATCCAGCCAATCACTTTGCCTTCGAGCCTTACACTTGGAAAAATGCGGTCATCGGCGGCGGCGGTTTTGTTACCGCCATTATCACGCATCCGGCGCAGAAAGGTCTTATGTATGCTCGCACGGATGTGGGCGGCGCATATCGTTGGGATGATTTCACCAAGTGTTGGATTCCAATTACGGATTGGATTGGCATGGCCGATATTAATCTTACCGGCATCGAAAGCGTGGCCATTGACCCATCCGACCCAAACCGCGTTTATCTTGCCGCGGGAACTTATTCGAGTCCACGATCAAGCAACGGCGCAATTTTGCGTTCCACCGATCAAGGACGCACTTGGCAGCGAACGGATATGCCTTTTAAAATGGGTGGCAACGAATTGGGACGTTTCAATGGTGAGCGTCTGGCCGTTGACCCGAATGACGGGGCGATTCTTTTTTTTGGTTCGCGATATAACGGTTTGTGGAAAAGTTTTGATTATGGTGCGACTTGGAATCAGGTGAAAAGTTTTCCAACGGCTGGTAAATCTACACCGACAAATAATTTCCCCAACAATTTTTCCACCAATCGCTTCCGATTCGGTTTTCCGCCACAACAAGTCGGCCTGGTTTTTGTGCAATTTGATTCGCGTAGCGGCACGCGAGGAAATTCCACGCCCGTGATTTACGTCGGCGTGTCAATTTTGGATACAAATTTTTTTCGCAGCACCGATGCCGGAGCCACTTGGCAGGCTGTGCCCGGCCAGCCAATCGGCTTGCGTCCAAACCACGCCGTGCTCGCTCCCGACAGCATGATGTATTTGAGTTATGGGAGGGAGCCCGGGCCAAACATGATGACGGATGGTGCCGTCTGGAAATTCAACACCCAAAGTGGTGAATGGACGGACATCACACCGATAAAACCTGAAACAGCAGACCAGCCGTTCGGTTATGGCGACATTGCGGTTGATAGTGTGCATCCGAATATGATTGTGGCGACGACTTTTTGTCATTGGCATCCGCACGACGAAGTTTTCCGCAGTACAAACAGCGGGGCAAGCTGGTTTCCGCTGCTGGAAAAAGCCGAGTTCGACCATTCGTTCGCGCCTTACACCAGAGCCATTAATCCTCATTGGATGGGCAGCATTCAAATTGATCCGTATGATTCAAATCACGTTTTATTCACCACCGGCTACGGAATTTGGAGTTGCGATGATTTGACCGATGCTGATTCAGGAAAGCCGACGCACTGGACATTTGCGGATAATGGCTTGGAAGAAACCGTTCCGTTTGACCTCATCAGCCCGCCCGAGGGCGCGCATCTTTTGAGCGCACTGGGCGACATTGACGGCTTCAAGCATGATGACTTGAACGCTGCGCCACGCGAAGGCGCGTTCCAGTCTCCGCCGCGTTTTGTGAACACCGAAAGTATTGCGTTTGCAGCGAAAAAACCGGGCTTTATCGTCCGTTCCGGAACGACGCGCAGACGCAACAACGGTACCCATGGCGCTTACTCGCTTGACGGCGGTGAGACGTGGAATTCATTCGCGTCCGAACCTTCCGAAAGTGGCGGTGCCGGAACGATTGCAGTTTCTGCCGACGGCAAAACAATCGTTTGGACGCCGCGCCGCGGTTCACCGAATTTTTCACGCGACAACGGCGCGACTTGGACGGTTTGCGGCAACTTGGCCCGAAACATAAGAGTTGTAGCCGATTCCGTGAACCCCAATAAATTTTACGCCTTTGATTCACATTCTGGAAAATTTTATCTTAGCACGAATGGCGCGGCGGATTTCGTCGCCACTGAACCGGAACTTCCCGTCGCGGAAAGCTTTGGCAACGGCTTTGGTGCCGGTAGCGATGGCGGTGTTGTCTGTGCCACGCCCGGTAATGAAGGTGATGTTTGGATAAATTTTCGCAACGACGGTCTTTATCATTCCACCAATTCCGGCGCGGCATTCACCAAATTGGGCACCGTGCGGCAGGCATATTCACTTGGCTTCGGCAAAGCGGCGTCCGGCAAAAAATATCCGGCACTTTACCTGATTGGAAAAATAGACGACGTTCAAGCCATTTTCCGGTCCGATGATTCCGGCGTGACCTGGATGCGCATCAACGATGACCAGCATCAGTTCGGCTGGATCAGCCATGTCACTGGCGATCCGCGCATTTTTGGCCGCGTTTATTTTGCCACCGGCGGACGAGGTGTCATTTACGGTGACAAGCTAAAATAGTTACAATTTCACGCAGTTGAAAAATCAAGAAGTTTTGCGATTGAAAAATAAACGCAGTTACGGTTTAATAAAACATCCATGAAATCTATTATATCAAAATTCGTCGTGATTCTTCTGCTCGCCACCAGCTCGACATTTGCGCAAACAACTTCGCCCCGCGAACGACTGTTGATGGATTTTGGCTGGAAATTTCATCTTGGCGACGAGTGGGGCACCGGCCTCAATCTGACCAAGGCCGACTCCAGCGATGGTCCGGCCGCCGTGTCGTTCGGCGATGCAAGCTGGCGCACTGTGAATCTCCCGCACGACTGGGTGGTCGAATTGCCTTTCGATTCGAGCGCCGATGGGTCGCACGGCTTTCATCCAGTCGGCCCGGGCTTTCCGCAAAACAGCGTAGGTTGGTATCGCCGCACGTTTGATTTGCCGAAGGAAGATTCCGGCAAACGGCTTTGTCTGGAATTCGATGGCGTGTACCGCAACGCAGAAGTGTTCGTCAACGGCTGGTTCATCGGCCACCACGAAGGTGGCTACAACAGTTTCCGCTACGACATCACGGACGTGGTGAATGTCGGCGGCAAAAATACCATTGCAGTCAGGGTGGACGCCTCGCAGTTTGAAGGCTGGTTTTATGAAGGCGCGGGTATCTACCGCCACGTCTGGCTCGTGAAAACCGCGCCGCTGGCCATCGCGCCGGATGGGATTTTTGTCTACAGCAAATTCAGCAACAACATCCCTGACGGGCCGGTTGAAGTGAACATCCAGACCCGTCTGAAAAATTCGCAGACCAACTCCGCTGACGCGACCGTGGACAATGAGATTATCGGCCCCGAAGGCGATTCCATCGCAAAAATAGATCAGTCGGCTGAATGCAATCAGGCATCGGAAAATGATATTCGCTCGGCCATTGTTTTCAATTCACCCGAACTTTGGTCACCCGAATCTCCAAAACTTTACAAACTCGTCACTACGGTTGAGAGCGGCGGGGAAATTGTTGACCGTGAGGAAACTGAATTTGGCATCCGCACGATTGGGTTCGACCCGGACAAAGGTTTTTTGCTGAACGGCCAGCCTTATCAAATCAAGGGTACTTGCAACCATCAAGACATGGCGGGTGTCGGCTCGGCGTTGCCGGATGCGTTGCAGTATTTCCGCATCGCAAAACTGAAAGAGTTTGGTGCCAATGCGCTCCGCACCTCGCACAATTTGCCCACGGCTGAATTGCTCGAAGCCTGCGACCGTCTTGGAATGTTGGTGCTGGATGAAAACCGGCTGGTCGGCAGCGATGCCGCCAATCTGGATCGGTTGAAGGAACAAATCCTGCGCGACCGGAATCATCCCAGTGTTTTCGCGTGGTCATTGGGCAATGAAGAATGGAATGCCCAAGGCACAGCCGAAGGTGCGGCGGTGATTCAAACGATGCAAAATCTGGCCCACTCATTGGATCCGACACGCCCATGCACCGCTGCTGTCAACGGTTCCTACGGAGAAAACGGTTTTATTACTGTGCTGGATGTGAAAGGTTTCAATTATAACCTCGACAGTATTGATCCCTATCATTCCGCGCATTCCGGCGCGACCTTCGTCGGCACGGAAACCGCCAGCACGGTGACGACGCGCGGCATTTATGCCAATGACACGACGAAGGGTTACGTCGCAGCTTACGATTTTATCACCACCACAAAGAGCAAAGACTTTCCCAATCCGGTCACTTGGGGCGAAACAGCGGAGCGATGGTGGTCATTTTATGACGCGCGCCCGTGGCTTTCGGGTGGATTCGCCTGGACGGGGTTTGATTATCGCGGCGAACCGACGCCTTATAATTGGCCATGCATCAACTCCCACTTCGGCATCCTCGACACTTGTGGTTTTCCCAAGGACAATTTTTATTATTACCAGTCCGTCTGGACGGACAAACCCATGGTGCATCTGCTGCCGCACTGGAACTGGCCGGGCAAAGAGGGCCAGGACATTGACGTGTGGTGTTACAGCAACTGCAAGGAAGTCGAACTCTTTCTCAACGGCCAAAGCCTTGGTAAACAGACGATGACGCAAGATTCGCACCTTGAATGGAAGGTGAAATATGCGCCCGGAACTTTGAGTGCCAAAGGATTTGATGCCGGCGGCAATGTCATTGCCGAAACGAAGGTGGAAACCACCGGCGATCCCGCCGCCGTTCAACTTACGCCCGACCGAGCAACCATCAATGCCGATGGCGAGGACGTAAGCGTGATTACTGTTGCCGCGACGGACGCGCAAGGCCGTGTCGTGCCGGTGGCGAACAATTTGATTTATTTCGATTTGGACGGCCCTGGCAAAATTATCGGGGTAGGCAATGGCGATCCCAGTTGCCATGAACCTGATGTTTATGTCGCAAAATGGCCGATTCAATCCATACCAGTGGATAATTGGCGTTGGGAAAAAATTCCCGATGCATATAAGCAGAATTTGCCGGAAGTTGCTGCACAATTTGATGATTCAAGTTGGGATCAGGCGGATGTGCGGTCTGAATCAGGGCCGTTGAAAGAAAATGAATCCGCTGTTTTTCGCGCCACATTTAATGTAACCGAACAAAATCTTGCCGCCGAGAGTGTTGGACTCAGCTTCGGCATGATTGACGATGACGGCTGGGTTTATGTGAATGGAGAGAAAGTTGGCGAATCGCATGACTGGCAGGATTCACCTTCGTTCGATGTCAAACGCCTTTTGCATCCGGGACAAAACACCGTCGCTGTCGTGGTTGCAAACAACTCTGGCGCAGGCGGTGTCAACAAAGGTGTGTCCCTGCAATTTTCGGAGAAGCCGGAAATTCCTCAATGGAAACGCAGCGTGTTCAACGGTCTGGCGCAAGTCATAGTGCAGTCAACCGGGGACGCCGGCGAAATAAAATTAACGGCGCGGGCGGATGGACTGACGCCAACGACTTTAAGCATCCAGTCACAACTCGGCGTGGCGCGTCCAGCGTTGCCATAACGGTAGGAATTGATTTTTGACAGCAACAAAAGTTCGAGAACCAGCAACCCATTTAGTGGATGACCAATAATGAAATCGACGTTATCTGTGTTAAAATTTTCATTCAAATTCCTTCCACCAACTTGGTCATTTGCTCTTCCTGCTGACCAATGGATTCGACCAGTTTGAACTGCGTCCAGCAGCGGTCCAGATTGTGATGCTCGCGATTCACTTTGAAATAGGTGTCGCCCGCGAGATAATCCGCTAGAAAACGGATACCGGCCTCAAATGTTATGAGCTTGCCGGAAAACGCCAGAAGTTGTTTCTCTTCGTTCGTCAAAAATCCAGAAGCCGACTCAAGATAGCCGCGCACGAGCGCCTCGAACATCGAAAATTCCATTGTGACCTTCGATAAATTGCGTTCGTCTTCTTTCGCGGTGCTGGTTGTAGTGCGAACCATGTCACCGAAATCATAAAGCACGCAACCGGGCATCACCGTGTCGAGGTCAATCACGCAAATACCTTCGCCTGTCGTATCATCAAGAATGACATTGTTGAGTTTGGTGTCATTGTGTGTGACGCGCTCAGGCAATTTCGCGTCAAGCAACACACTGGTCATCATCTTGAGTTGCAAAGCAAATTCAATTTCAAGCTTCGCCAGCTTGGCGCGATTAGCGATGTCAACTTCAATCGTTTTTTCGAGCGCGGCGAACCGTTTTGGCGTGTGGTGAAAATCAGGGATCGTGTCATGCAAGCGCGGTGCGGGCAAATCCACGAGCATTTTTTGAAATTGGCCAAATGCTTTTGCCGCTTCGAAGGCCTGTCGCGTGGACTGGACAACATCGAAGGTTTTCCCATTTTCTATAAAAAAATAAGCGCGCCAGTAATCGCCACGTTCGTCGCGATAGAATGGCCGACCGTCAAGCGCCGGAATTATTGTCAGCACGCGCCGGTTTTGGTCGCGTTCGCCGGAAATTTTGCCCCCGAGATGCTTCGTAACACGCTGAATGTTCTCCATGAGTGCAACCGGATTTTTAAAAATACTGTGGTTGATGCGTTGAAAAATGTAGCGGACATGCAACCCGGTCTGATCGAAGATAGCACAGTAAGTGTCGTTGATATGGCCGCTACCACAAGGTTCGGCACTTAAAAACTCGCCGTGAATCTGGAATTGCCGCGCGACGGCGCAAACGTCGTGTTTCAAGTTCATGCCCAAAGTTTTTCCGGATAATCCCCGTGCGCGATGAGGTCGCGGATATTTTTAATGACAAGCGGGCGATCTTCACGGTATGTCACGCCGAACCACGAATCTGTTGTGCGCAAAACTCTCACGCGCGCCAGTCCCGCGCTGACGAACGTATTCACGGCGGCGGGAATATAAAATTCAGATTTATTATCCCGGCCATTTTTTTTCAGAAACTCAGCGAACTGCTCGCGCAAATGCGTAAATAACGCCGGCGTGAAACCCCACATGTTCATCGAGACCGTTTCGTTGTCACCGAGCAGACCAACCACACCCGAGCCGTCCTTATATTTTGCACCCTTGCCGTCCAGTTCAATTTTTGTGAGTTCCGTCACGGTTTGCAAAAAACCATCGCTGTTCACGGAGCATATGCCGCGGGCGACACTGCCAAATTCGGAAAGTGTTTTGCGCAGAATGAAACCGACCATCGCGTAATCTGAACTCCCCGAATACAAATGCTCCGCGAGCACGCGAAACGAATTCGCACCGTAAAAATCATCCGCGTTGATGGCTGCGAATGGTTCGCGAATTACATCGGCAGCCACAAGAATCGCCTGCCCGGTACCCCACGGTTTTGTGCGGTTTGGCGAAACAGAAAACCCCGGCGGCAACTTGTCAGGCTCCTGAAAAACATATTCAACAGGAATCCGTTTCTCGAATCGCGCGCCAATGATTTCCTTGAACGATGCTTCAATATCGTGGCGGATGACGAAGACGAGTTTGCCAAATCCGGCGCGAAGCGCGTCGTAAATCGAATAATCAATAATCGTCTCGCCGCCCGGCCCGACAGGATCAAGCTGTTTAAGTC
>JBEKZT010000075.1:0-8338 GCA_049509595.1 Verrucomicrobiota bacterium | reverse complement strand
GTGAAAAAGGCGGAGTGCCTTTTTATTTTAGAAGCGTTTTATTTGAGCCATGCGCCGATGCCATTGCCGGATTTGTTTGTGGCGTTTGGGCAATTCGTAATGAGTGGAATAGAGAAAATTTTCCAGCATTCCAAATAAATCAAAGTCTACAAAGCGGGCCCTGTCGTCCAAAAGGAATGGTTTGTGCAGTAACATTTGCTCGAACGGAGTTAATTTTTCTTCAAGTTGTTTGAGCCACAATTTTTTGTCTTTGCGCCATTGGTCAATGCAGCCACGGCCGAACTTCCGCTCCTTGTGCCGGAGAAAAGCGACCTGTTCCGATGGCGGAACAAATTCCTTCCAGTAAATATCGTTCAGCCGGAATGTCGCACCCTCGACTTCATTTTCAATGTTGCACCAAAGGATAGACTGCACGCCGCGCCACTTTGCCGGAAACAAATCAAGCTCCAGTTCCTCGTCAAGATACTTGGCGACGACTTGCGAGTCGTCGGCGATTTCAAAAATCACATTCTTTCCATGCTTGATCACCGGCACGCCATAGTAACGTTGTTTCGTCAATTTCCAGACCAGCGATCGGTCAGTGTTGGGAATGTTGACGGTTTTGAAAGGCGCACCGGAAAATTCCAGCATGCGCCGCTGAACGATGCAGAACGGACTCCACGGGAATTGAATCAATTCGATCATAATGCCGCGCGAACAATAAACGAATTTTAGAATTTACGGACTCGGTGACAAGTGCAAACACCGCTTTACAAAATTTGTAACAGCGATAGAGTCAATTCATGGCTGCCGAATACGATGCAACCGAGTTTGTGGACACTGATTTTCAGGCGCACAAATCGCCTTACGCGACGACTGCTGCGACCGATCCGCTCCGCGCGCCGACCCGCGAGGAAGTGGATCGCAAAGTCGTCGAAGCACAACAAAAACTCGCCGAACTCAAGCGCGCGCAGGACGATTTGGAACGCGAACGCGCCGCGCTCGAGGAATTGCGCCGCCGCCAATTGGAATTTCAGACCGGCCGGCAGGAAATTGTTCACCACCTCACGCGCGGGCTTGGCCTGCTCGAAGAAGCCGAATTCAACGCGCGCCGCGACACCGAGCAAATGGTCAAAACCATTACCGATTTCCGCGACGCGCTCGGCAAAATTCAAGCCGTCCGCGACGAATCGTGGACGAAGGAAAATTTCAGCATTGAACTCACCCGCGCGCTGACCACCATTGAGAATGCGCGCATGGAATGGAACGCCGCGCGGCTCAAACTTCCCGTCCTTGCCGGTGAAACCGCGCAAAAAGCAGAAACTGAAAACGCACCCGCAACTCCGGCTTCTCTACTCGCCAACATTGCTTTCGGCCAGCTTTGTAAAATCGGCCTTGCGATGACCTGGCCGCTCGTGCTTGTGGCGTTGGTAGCGCTCGGCGTGCTTGTGGCCGTTCTGCTTTCGCGCCATTAAAATTTGAGGTTGTTGTATGGCCGCGAAGAAAAAGGCGAAAATAATTGACCCGATTTCCGACCGCGCCCACGCCCTCAACGAACAGATCGCCGCGCTCGAGGTCGAAATCAAAAAGCTCGACACGCAGATTCAAAGCACGCCGTCGCCGCGTTTGCGTTCCACCACCCTGCCGCACGGCGCGACCATTCCACGCGCGCACGAAAAGCCCGCGCCGCCGCCGGTTCGCGAGCCGGTTTTCGAAGAAATCAACCAGGAACAGCTCAAGTCGCGCATCGAAACCGCCACGCCCGATCATTTCAATGAACTCGGTGCGCGCAAATACGATCTGCCCGCGCTCGTGAACCGCATCCGCAATTTTTTCCACGGTCCAACCGCGTCCAATCCGCGTCTCGTCACCTACCTCGCCGCCGGCGGCGTGCGCGGCCTGCGCCCGATGCGCTATGAGAAGCGCGTCGCGCGCAACCGCTTCATCGCGCTCGTCGTTGTGCTGTTTCTCGCGCTGCTCGGCATCATTTCCATTTTCGTCCATAACCATTGAATGTCGTGAATCGTTGAAATGTCAAATCGTTGAATCGTGTGAAAAATAAATCTGTTGAACTTCCGATCTCCACGCCCGATGGAAAATTTGTCGCGCACTATTCCGAAAAAGGTCTGGCTGAAATTGATTGGCCGAAGGTGGGGCGAGCGTCCTCGCGAGCCGCGAAAAAAGAAATTGTCCCTGCAAAAATCCGCGCTTGGCATCGCACGACCGAAACGGCGTTGAAAAAAATTCTCGCCGGGAAAAAATCAAAACTGCCGCCGCTCGACTGGACGGGCAAAACGGAATTTCAAAAATCCGTGTGGCGGCAAATGTTGAAAATTTCCACGGGCAAGACGAAAAGCTACGGCGAGATCGCGGCGGCGATTGGCAAGCCCAAGGCCGTCCGCGCCGTGGGCGGCGCGTGCGGCGTGAATCCGGTTCCGGTTTTGGTTCCGTGCCATCGCGTGCTGGCCGCGAACAAAAAACTCGGCGGCTTCTCCGGCGGATTGGATTGGAAACGCAGTTTGCTCAAGCGCGAAGGAATTAAATTTTTGGTTTGAGATGAATTTGGTTTTGGTGCTACAAAGACACGCATGAAAAAAGTATGCTTAGCAGTTGCGGTATGCTCGCTCGTCGCAGGTGGAATTGCGGGATTTTACATTGAACGCACTCGTTATGCGCACACAGTAAGTAACATGATAGTTTCTGATGAGTTTGGACGGGCAGCCGACGCATTTACCACTCTACACGATTTGCGAGAAGGAGATACAAATGCGGTCTTTGACCAATTGGAAGAAGAAATTGATGTTGGAGCTGCGTCATTGTTCGCAATTGTGGAAGAAAATCCATCAATTGAACACGGCAAGAATTATCAGAATTTTCTTCGAAGAATTGCTGACTATCGTACCAAGTATCCGCATCGCAACAACGATACAAATATGGACAGTATGGTTACTGCGGCGTTGACAAAAGCGGCCAACGAGAACGCATCCAAATAATCTTCAAATTTCTTCGCGCAAATAGTACTTCGCCGTCAGCCGGATGTTCAACCCGTGCCGTCCGATGCCAACGACGAGGGCGCCGTTGGCGGCACGCGGGGCGCGTGCGCTCCCCATTTCAAACTTTCTCCGCCGTCAGCCTGACAATTTCACGAAGCGGTGTTCGCGGACGGAATTGAACAAACCGCTCCAGTTTTTCCACGAGCGGTTTGCGGCGGCGCATGTCGTCAAAGCCCGGCGCATACGCCCGGTCGTAGGGGATCAGTTCAATCTTGGATTTCGAGCCGAGCGTTTTGACCACGAGCCGAGCGAGTTCGAGCATGGAAACTTCCTCCGTGCCGCCGATGTTGAAAATCTCCCTGCGCGCCTTCCGGCAATCCTGCAATCGCACGAGCGCTTCCACCACGTCGTTCACGAGGCAGAAGCAGCGCGTCTGCCTGCCGTCGCCGAAAACTTTGAGCGGCTCGTTTTTTTTCGCCGCCGCGATGAAGCGCGGCAAAACCATGCCGTAACGTCCGGTTTGTTTTGGTCCGACGGTGTTGAACAGCCGCGCGATGGTGACGGGCAGATTTTTTTCGCGCGCGTAGGCGAGCGCGAGAAATTCGTCCGTGAGCTTCGAGCAGGCGTAGCTCCAGCGCGATTGGCCGGGCGGTCCGATGAGCAGGTCGTCGTCCTCGCCGAACTCCGGCTTGGCGCTCTTGCCATAAACTTCCGAGGTCGAAGTCAGCAGCAGCGGCGTGGAATTTTTCGCCGCCGCTCGCAGCAAAATCTGCGTCTCGTTGAAGCTCGCTTCGAGAACGTGCAGCGCGGATTTGACGACGAGGTCAACGCCGACGGTTGCCGCTAGGTGAAAAATAAATTCGGCATTCGCCGCGAGCTTTGGCAATTCTTTACACCCGGAAATTTTTGCGCGGACAATCTTTAGTCGTGGATTTTTTTTCACCACCCGCAGATTTTCCAAGTTGCCGGTCGAGAAATCGTCAATAACGACAATGGTTTTGCCATCATTCAACAATCGCTCGACCAAATGTGAACCAATGAAACCCGCGCCGCCGGTGACTAAAATGTGTTTTGCATTTTTCATTTCAGCGCCGCGGCGAAAGCTTCGGCGAGTTTCTGGCGATAGTCCGCGCTTTCAATCAGTTTTGCTTCAGCGGGATTTGAGAGATAACCTCCTTCAATCAAAATCGCCGGACATTTTTGTCCGCGCAACACCTCGATAAATCGTACGCGACGCACGCCGCGATCTTCCATGCCGATGGCGCGGAGCAACGCGCTGTGCAAACGAACGGCGAGCTGCAAATTTTGCGCGTCGAAATCGTTGCTCGACAATTTTTCCGACCAGGGATCGGCATAACCGCGCGTGACGGTTGATGGCATTCCGGTTGGCGTGAAGCAATAGGTTTCGAGACCGGCCTGCTTGGTATCGGGCGCGGCAGAATTGAAATGCAAACTGACGAACAAATCCGCGTGATGCGCCCCGGCAAACACGACGCGATTGGCATTGGTCACATACACGTCGCTCGTCCGCGTCAGAAAAACCTGCCAGCCTTCTTGTTCGAGCAACGGCTTGATTCGTTTTGCCCAATCGAGCGTGAATTCCTTTTCAAATCGTCCGTCCAAAACGCTGTGCGTGCCGGTGTTGCTGCCGCCATGGCCGGGGTCAATCACAATGATTCGATTGGTGCCGAACGTCAGCGGCGCTTCGCACAATAGCGGTTCCAGATTTTTTTGCAGATCGAGTCCATGTAAAAAAACTTCGCCGTCTATTAACTGCGGCTCGAAGCCGAGGTTGATTTCAATTCCATTCCACGTCGCACCCAGAGTGCCAAGTCCCAGAACCATCACGCCGTTGCTTGAGCCAATCGCATAAGTCGTCACCGGCGAATCGGAAATCCGGTGCAGTTTGCCGATTTTTTGATCCGCCGCCCAACCTTCGAGCGAAGTCCAGATTACAACGGGCGCGGGTTTCGGAACCATCACCGGCGGCGGATTTGTATGAACGGCTATCGTCGAATTGGTTTGTAGAATGATTGGCTTTACAACCTCATTTGTATCCGACCAACCCGACGGGGATTGCGGCGGAGTCGTCGAGCAACCCGCCAGAAAAATCAGCGCACCAAAAATGATTCCTGCAGTTTTGAACACGCGGCCATTGTGCGGAATGCGAAAATGGACTCAAGATGTTTCGGGCGCGACTTGTTTGCAACGCGAAGTTCAGCCATAATTCCGTGAGTGAAAATTCTCGTTGCCATCACCGGGGCCAGCGGCGCGCTTTACGCACAGCGGCTGCTCGACAATTTGGATTCCCGGAAACATGAAATTCACGTCGTGCAGAGCAATTACGCGCAACAAGTCATCGTCGAAGAATTGCCCGGCGGCTTGAAACTTCCTGATGGCGTGAAGCTGCACAATTTGAAAAGCATGAACGCGCCGTTCGCCAGCGGCTCGAATCCGCCGGACGCGATGGTCGTGATTCCGTGCACGATGGGAACAATGGGGCGCATCGCGCACGGTTACAGCGAGGATGTTTTGCTGCGTGCGGCGGACGTGACGTTGAAGGAAAAAAGGAAATTAATTTTAGTGCCGCGCGAAACGCCGTTGAGTCTGATCCATGTTAAGAACATGGAATTATTGTTGCTGGCGGGCGCAATTATTTTGCCGGCGAATCCAAGTTTTTATTCCGGCGCAGACTCGGTGCAACAAATCGTGGACACCGTGGTGGCACGCGTGCTGGATCATATCGGTGTTCCAAACAAACTCGCGCCGCGCTGGGCTGAAGAAAAAGAATGATCTCGGTGATTCAAAAATGGGGAAGCTTCGTTCGCTTTTCCCACACAATTTTTGCACTGCCGTTTGCGCTGGCGGCAATGGTTGTGGCCGCGCGTGACAATCACGGCTGGCCGGGCTGGAAAACGTTCGGGCTGATTCTCGCCGCGATGGTTTGTGCGCGCACGTGCGCAATGGCGTTCAACCGAATCGTTGACCGTAAATTTGACGCAATCAATCCACGAACCGCAAACCGCCATCTGCCGACCGGACAAATTTCTTTGTTCAGCGCGATCGCACTTTGTATTTTATCGGCGGCGGGTTTGATTGCGGCCAGCTATTTTCTGAATCCGCTTTGTTTTTATCTTTCGCCGGTTGCGCTGGTGATGGTTTGCTTTTATTCGCTCACCAAACGGTTCACGGATTACACACACGTTTTTCTAGGCATCGCACTCGCGCTTGCGCCCGTCGGTGCATGGCTGGCGGTCAAAGGCACGAATGTTTCCATGCTCGAAATTTTGCAAATGACCACGCTCGCATTCGCCGTGATTTTGTGGCTCGTCGGCTTCGACATCATTTACGCGCTGCAAGATTATGAGTTCGACAAGTCGCATGGCCTGCGCTCGCTCGTCGTCGCGTGGGGACCAAAAAATGCGCTCGCTGCCGCATTTCTTGCGCACGTGATCATGTGCGGATTGCTGCTCGTGTTCGGGTTGCTCTGCCGGTTTCTCATCGCATATCTCATCGGCTGGTTCATCATCGTCGGCTGCCTCGTGCTGGAACACTGGATTGCGCGCCGTCGCAGTTTGAACTGGATCAACCTCGCCTTCTTCCGCCTCAACGCGCTCGTCGGCGCGGTTTTTTTGATTGTTACAGTGGCGGAAGTTGTGTTTCCGTGGTTTTATGTGAGGCGCTGACCTATGGAATCGCAGTTCAAATGTCCGCAATGCAGCCGGCCTATCTTAAACCGGCGTAATAAAAATTGTCTATATTGCGGCGCGAGCCTCCCGGAAAATCTGCTGTTCACCAAGGAGGAGCTTGAAATCCAGCAACGCAAACTCGACGAGGACAACCGGCAACACCGGGCGCGTCAAAAAATTTACGATCAAGAAACCAGGCCCGGTGCTTTTGTGCCGGGAATCATCTGATGAATTTTTTTATCCAACGCAGCGGGTTGCGCGACATCTATGACAAAGTCGTCGCGGGCGAACGCATTTCTGAGGCCGACGCATTGCGGCTGTTTGAATCGAAGGACTTGAACGCCGTCGGCGCGATTGCGGATTTTGCACGGCAGAAAAAAACTGGCAACAACCACGCCAGCTTCATCATCAACCGCTATATCAATTATTCTAACTACTGCATTCTCTCGTGCCAGTTCTGCTCGTTCGCGCGCAAGAAACGCGACGCGGACGGTTTTCAATTGTCCGTCGAGGAGATTGTCGCGAAGGCGCGCGAGGCATTGAAGATCGGCATCACGGAACTGCACATTGTCGGCGGATTGCACCCGTCGCTACCGTTCAGTTATTACACGGACATGTTGCGCGCGTTGAAAAATCTGGACGCACGCCTGCAATTAAAATGTTTCACCGCGATTGAAATTTTGCACCTCGCGTGGCTCGCGAAAAAATCCGTCGAGCAGACGTTGATTGAATTGAAGGATGCCGGCCTCGCGTCGCTCACCGGCGGCGGCGCGGAAATTTTCCGCAAAGAAGTCCGTTCGCAGATCGCGAAAGGAAAAGAATCCGCCGAAGAATATTTGGACGTGCATCGCACCTGGCACAAGCTCGGCCAGCGCAGCACCTGCACGATGCTTTACGGCCACGTCGAGAGCCTCGCCGACCGCGTGGATCATCTGCGGCAATTGCGCGCGTTGCAGGATGAGACGCACGGCTTCACCGCGCTCATCCCGCTCGCATATCAGCCGGAGGACAACGACATTCCCGTCGCGCATCCGCCGACCGGATTCGATTCGTTGCGCACCATCGCCGTCAGCCGCATCTATCTCGACAACTTTCCGCATATCACCGCGTATTGGGTCGGCCTCGGCCTGAAACTCGCGCAAGTCGCGTTGAGCTACGGCGCGGACGACATCCACGGCACGATCATCGAGGAACACATTTTCCACATGGCCGGCGCGACGTCGCCGCAATTGCAGACCGAGGCGGAAATGATCAAAGCCATCCGCGAAGCCGGTCGCACGCCGGTGCAACGAAATACTTTTTACGAGCCGATCAAAATTCTGGAAAATTCTTCACCCGCTGAAGTCAAAGAAAATTCCGCGCGCTCGAAAGTGTTGGAAGAAAATTTGGCGACGGCGTAAAAAATTACGGCAACAGTAATGCCTGATAGAATTTGTTTCCGCTCACTGGATTTTGGTCAATCCACAGATATGGGCTTGAAGTGAGAAGCACGGTTGCCACCGTTGTCCATGTATTCAAGTCGGGTGATGATTGGATTTGATAAGTGCGGCCAACTGAGCCGATGATTGTGATGCCAGCAAAAGTGCCGATGGCGAGATTTGCGCCGGAAACGATTTGTGTCTGTGGATTGAAAGCGATGTCTCGAATCCGCTGATTGCCAGAATCGGCAACGTAAAT
>JBEKZT010000074.1:0-8525 GCA_049509595.1 Verrucomicrobiota bacterium | reverse complement strand
TTGGTCGTAATGACGTAGCGTAACAAGTAACTTTGAGCCGAAGCCTCAAGATTCCCCAAAAACAAGAGCAGGCAAATAATCCCGCAATGGCGACGCACGGAAACTTGAAGGGGGAAAATCTGAGAATATTTTTGTCTGAAAACCGAACTCAATCGAGCTCTTAATCCCACAAAAATATTTGAAATCATGCTTGGATTTTTTAATTAAAAGCTTTTCAGGTTAGAACTAAGGCTTAGTTTTTGAATTTCTTTTCCAAGATTCATACTGACTATTGTTACATCATAATAGAAGTCACCGGCACTAAACAAGATATTTTTAAATCAATTAAAAACTAGGGTCGTGTTCCTGGTAATGATACGTCGTTTAAACTGAAAATTACACATCACGCAAAATAAAAGCCCCGATTTTAAACGGGGCTCTTATTGTCATCAAATTGGTTGCGGGGGCTGGATTTGAACCAACGACCTTCAGGTTATGAGCCTGACGAGCTACCGGGCTGCTCCACCCCGCGATTAAGAGCTTTTGAGCCTGCCCGATGATTCATTGAAGCGCAAGCAGTTTCGTCCAGTCAAAATGGCCGGATGCCGTAACGAAACCAGTAGCCAGGCAGTTTCAAGTATTCCAAGTAAACGCGCTTCGCCATGAACTTGTGCGACCAATCGGCGCGGGCGTCAGCGAAATAAGAAGGCCTCGAGAAAAATTTTATCTCCGGCGCAAAGTGCTGAAAACATTTTAAAGCGCGACGCGAATGATACCAAGTGGTAACAATGATTGCGCGATGAACGTTTTCCGCGCGAAGCAATCGAATGGTAAATTCTGCGTTTTCGCGAGTTGTGCGGGATTTGTTCTCCATTTGAATCACGTTCGCTGGCACACCGGCTTGAATTAAAAATCGCCGGTTGTTTTCGCAGTCGCCCAAACCGCTGAGGATGATTCGCGGCGCAGTGTGCTCTCTGAAAAGTTCAGCGGCGCGTTCAGGCCGTTCACCCGAACCGCCGCCCAAAACGACAATTATGTCCGCGTTCACCGGTCCACTGTCCACGCAAAGAACCTGTTGAGGAAAAAAAATCGCGATGACAGTTGATAAAAACAAGAGCGCAGCCGCAGCGCGGATTATTCGCGGAAACCATTTTTGCAGTTTGCTCATGCCTCATCAAGCATCGCAAATTTTCTGGGCGTCCGCAATCAGCGCAAATCCAGCGCTGGCAAACCGCGTGGCGGTTTGTTAATTTGCGGGCGATGAATTTTTTGGCTAACAAGCGTGTCTCTTATGCTCTGACCGAGCTGGGGCAAATCGCCTTGCTGGCGAAGGATGTTATCGCGTCAGCGTTTACGCTCAAGGTTGCGTGGCGCGATTTGCTCTACCAGATTTATTTCATCGGCATCAAATCGCAGTCGGTCGTAATCGTGACCGGCGCGTTTACGGGCATGGTGCTGGGAGCGCAGACGTATTTTCAATTTCACAAAGTGAAAATGGACACGGCCACGCTTGCGGTCGTCAGCGTTTCCATGTGCAGCGAACTCGGTCCCGTGCTTACGGCGTTGATGGTCGCAGGACGCGTCGGCGCGGCCATCGCCGCCGAACTGGGCACGATGCGCGTGACCGAACAGATTGACGCGTTGCGCACGCTCGCGACGCATCCGATAGATTATCTTGTCGTGCCACGGTTCGTCGCGGCAATCATCGCGTTGCCGCTGCTCACGACGGAAGCCATGGCCATTGGCATTGCGGCGAGTTATTTTATTGGCGTCCATTTACTTGGCATTGATCCGACCTATTCGTGGTATAATATGCTTAAATACACGCACGATTCCGATGTGTATATTGGCTTGATCAAGGCCTTTTTCTATGGCGGCATTGTCGCGCTCATCGGCTGTTACAAGGGACTGACCTGCAACGTCGGTGCGCAGGGCGTCGGCCGGGCAACAACGGAAGCAGTCGTGTATTCCTCAATCACAATTCTGATTGCGAACTTTTTCCTGACATTGACGCTGGAACAATTGGCGGTTCTTTTATGATTGAAGTGCGTGATTTGCGGAAAAGCTTTGACACGCAGAAAGTTCTGGACGGCGTCAGCTTTCAGATTGAAAACGGCGAATCGGTAGCCATCATTGGACGCAGCGGTGGCGGCAAAAGCGTTTTGCTCAAGCACCTTATCGGCCTGCTCAAACCGGATGCCGGACAAGTAGTGATTGACGGTGAAGATATTGTGCTGATGGATGAACGTCAGTTGCTGCGCGTGCGCCGGAAATTTGGCATGGTCTTTCAGGGCGCGGCACTGTTTGATTCGATGACGGTCGCGGAAAATGTGGCGTTTGGGTTGCGTCGGCATGAACATTTGACCGAAGCAGAAATCGCCCGGCGCGTGGCGAAAACACTTGAACTGGTGGATTTGCCGGGAACGGAAGATAAAAATCCGGCGGAGTTGTCCGGCGGAATGAAAAAGCGCGTAGGACTGGCGCGCGCGATCATTTACGAGCCGAAAATCGTGCTGTATGACGAACCGACGACTGGCCTCGACCCGATTGTGTCCGACAGCATTGACAAATTGATGATGCGCGTGCGCGACCATTTGAAAGTTACGACCGTCGTCGTCACGCATGACATGCGAACAGCGCGGCGCGTAGGCCAGCGCGTGCTGATGTTGCACAACAAAAAAATTTATGCGACTGGCGCGCCGCTGGAGTTTTTTACGTCACATGATCCGGTTGTGCGTCAGTTCATTGACGGTGTCGCAGATATAAAAGAAGAAAATTAGACATGGAAAAATCGCGTTTGGAAATCAAAGTCGGCCTGTTCGTTTTCGTCGGGCTGGTGCTGCTGGCTCTATTGCTGATTCAGTTCAGCAAAGGCACAAGCCTTTTCGAGAGTACCTATGTGCTGCGCCTGCACGCGACCAACGTTGGCGGTCTGAAAACGCGCGCGGCGGTTTTGCTTGCCGGCGTGCAAGTCGGCAGCGTCGCGGACATTCAACTGGCCGACGACGGCAAGAGCGTGACGATTCTCTTAAAAACATACAAGTGTTACAAAATTTACAGCGACGCGCGGTTTGTCATTGAACAATCCGGCTTTCTCGGCGATCAATATGTTGCAATTATTCCGACTGTGAATCAGGGGCATTTGCTTGAAAACAATGAAGATGTGACATGCCAAGAACCGTTTAATTTGCAAGAGGTCGCGCGCTCGGCGTCCGGCTTCATCCAACGCATTGATGAAACGGCTAAAAAACTGGATGCGTCGGTCTCGGATTTGCAGCGCGTCGTGCTGAACGAACAAACGCTCACGAATTTTTCCGCAGCCATCGGCAATATGCGGATGTTTTCGGAACAGGCGATCGATGTAATTGATCAAATCAACACGCTTGTGGCGACGAATGGCACGCAAATCGGCGTCGCCGTCAGCAACGTCGTTTTCTTCTCCCAGCAACTCACGGTTCTGGCGACGAATGCCAACGGTATCCTTGCCACAAATACACCGGAAATTAATCTGACAGTAAAAAACATTGAATCTTCCACCGAAGTTTTGAAAAAATTAATGGTGGATTTGCAATCGGGCAAAGGACTTGCCGGAACCATGCTGCAAAACCAAGAATTTGCAACCAACGTGCAGGCCATCGCCAACAATTTAGCCGTCGCAACGAGCAATTTGAACCGGCTCGGCCTGTGGCATTTTCTCTGGCATCGCGAGTCGTCACAAACCAACACGCCATCGGCGGCGCAAAATTCTCCATGAATCCGCTCTGGGTCATTCGCATCTTGTTTTTGAGCCTGTGCACGGTGGCCGGCTTCGCCATCAGTCAGGTGCGACCGGAATTTGTCGGCGTCAATCACAGCGGAATTTTCGGCATGGTCATCGGTTTTGGCTTTGGGTGGCTGCTGATTGCTGTGGATGAAATGCTCAAAGGTTTTTCACTGCGGGCGTTTTCAGCCATAACCTTCGGTTTGCTTCTGGGCATCGCCGTCGCACAGCTTATTGACCACTCGGGACTTTTTGAAAATGCCGACGACAAAGTCCGCTGGCTCATCCGGCTCGGTCTCTTTTTGAGTTTCAGTTACATCGGCATCATTCTCGCGATGCGCAGCAATAAGGAGGATTTTTCGCTTATCATTCCCTATGTCCGCTTTTCGCCGCAAAACAAACCGGACAATCTTCTTTTGCTCGACACCAGCGTCATCATTGACGGGCGCATCGCGGATTTAATTGAATTGCACTTTTTCGAAGGCTTGATTGTCGTGCCGCGATTCGTACTCAGGGAACTTCAACAAGTCGCCGATTCCACCGACCCTATCAAACGCGCCCGTGGCCGTCGCGGACTTGAGATGCTCAATCGAATTCAACGCAATGGTAAAATTGAAGTCCGCATCCACGAAGGCGATTTTCCAGATGAAAAAGAAGTGGACACGAAGCTCGTCCGCCTTGCGCGCAATCTCAGTGCCAGGTTATTCACCAACGACTACAACCTTGCCAAAATCGCCGAACTGCAAAAGGTCAGCTACATCAATCTTCACGAAGTCGCCAAATACCTCAAAGTGATCTTGTTGCCCGGTGAAATTTTACATCTGAAAATCGCGCGCGAAGGCAAGGACAAAGGCCAGGGCATTGGTTATTTGCCCGACGGCACTATGGTCGTCATCAACAACGGTCAGCCATACGTCGGACAGCAAGTCGAGGCGGAAGTTCAAACCCTGCTCCAGACCGGTGCCGGCGTCATCGTCTTTGCCGATTTACGAAGCGTTCTCTCTTCCAAAACCGAGACTACCTTCATCACCAAGTGAATTTCATCACCGTTTTCACCGCGTTCAATCCCGCTGAAGCGCAACTTGTCCGTTCACGCCTTGAGGCAGCGGGCTTTCACCCCTTCGTTGTCGGCGAACTATCCGCGTTGAGCATTGATGGCTACTCGCTCGCCGCTGGTGGCATTCGCGTTCAAGTACCCGAACCCGAGGCTACCGATGTGAAGGAATTTCTCGAAGCTCCAACCGAATGACTTCCGCAAAATTAAAATTCCTTCGCCAGCTCAAAAAAATTCTGCCCGGTGAAATTACCTTTGAGCCGCACACGGTCGCGCACTACGCCGCCGACAAATGGTTTGCCGCCCATCAGCCCGACGCCGTTGCCCTGCCCCGCTCCACAAAAAGTGTCGCCACAGTTTTACACTTTGCGAATCAGCACAAAATTCCCGTGACGGCGCGCGGCGGCGGCTACGGCTACGTCGGCGGCTGTGTCCCAATTCGCGGCGGAATCGTGCTTTCACTCGAACGCATGAACCGCATCAAGGAAATCAATCGCCGCGACTTCGTCGCTGTCGTCCAGCCCGGCGTCAACACGGAAAAATTTCAGGAAGCCGTTGAGAAATTAAATCTGTTTTATCCGCCCGATCCGGCGAGTCGTGCGAACAATTTCATTGGTGGTAACATCGCCACCAATGCCGGCGGACCGCGCTGTCTTAAATACGGCGTTACGCGCGATTATGTGCTTGGCCTCGAAGTCGTTCTCGCCGAGGGCACAATCATTCGGGTTGGCGGACGCACTCACAAAAATAAAACCGGTTTCGACCTCGCTCGTTTGTTTGTCGGCTCGGAAGGTTTGCTCGGCATCGTCACCGAAGCGACTTTGAAACTGATTCCGTTTCCACCATTTCGCGCAACGCTCGCCGTTGGTTTCAGTTCGATGAAAAATGCCGTGCGCGCGCTCCAAATGATTTTGTCCGCCGGTTTTTTGCCCAGCGCATTGGAATTGGCCGATGAATTTACGCTCGCTGCTTGCGCCAGGGAAACCGGCAGCAAACGTCTGCTCGGTTGCCGGGCCATGCTCATCGTCGAATTGGACGGGCAAAAAAGCTCCGTCACCGGCGAACTGAAGGCGTTGGAAAAAATCATAGGCCGATGGCGACCGCTTTTTGTTCAACGCGGCCTCGGCGACGCGCAATGTGAAGAAATCTGGAAGTTGCGCCGGCAATTCTCTTCTTCGCTGAAAGCAACCGGCTTGAAAAAATTAAACGAAGACATCGTCGTGCCGCGCGGACGGCTGGAAGATTTGTTTCGTTTCACCGCGCGCCTTCAAAAGAAAATCAACCTGCCCATCGCGTGTTTTGGTCATGCGGGCGATGGCAACATCCACGTCAATATCATGCTGGATATGAACGATTCCGCCGCCGTCAAACGCGGTGACGCCGCGCTTGATGAGTTGTTTCGTTGGGTGCTGGCCAACAATGGGGCGATTACCGGTGAACATGGTATCGGCCTCGCAAAAAAACGCTGGTGGCCGCTGGCGGTTTCCAAAGAAGTCCGCGAATTGCATCGTGCGCTGAAAAAAACCCTCGACCCGAAGGGCATTTTAAATCCGGGGAAATTTGTCGAAACCCGTTGACAAATTGCCGCCTTGTTTTTTACAAACAGACTTATAGAATGCCTCTTTATGAACATAAAAGAACTGCTGCACCTGCCGGTCGCCAAACTGAAACATCTCGTTGCGTTGAAAACTGAAATCGAACGTCTCGAAGCGCAATTGGAAAAAGTGATCGTCGCCGCGACTCCCGCGCCCGTTGGAAAAATCATTCAGGCCAGGCGCAAGATGAGTGCTGCGGCCCGCAAGAAAATTTCGCTGGCGGCCAAGGCACGCTGGGCGAAAGTCAAAGCCGCCGTCAAGTCGAAGTAAAAGTTTCGCACACCATCAATTGGTGCCCGCAACCAAAACTACAAACTCGCCTTTGAGCCGGCGTTTCTGTGTGAGCACCAGCAAGTCCGCCGGTTTGCCGCGCAGAAATTCCTCGAACTTCTTCGTCAGCTCGCGTGCGAGGACGACTTCGCGTTCGGGAAAAACTTCATTCAATTCGCCGAGCAGTTTTTCGATGCGATACGGCGATTCGTAAAAAACCAAAGTGCCGGAAATGGGTTTGAGCGATTCCAATTTATTTTTTCGCTGGCCGGATTTGTGCGGCAGGAAACCGACAAAATGAAATTCCTCCGTCGACAATCCGCTCGCCGTCAGTCCCGCGACCAGCGCGCACGCGCCGGGAATTGACTCGACGCGGAAGCCTGCCGCAATCGCCGCCTTCACGACGCGTTCGCCCGGATCGCTGATGCCGGGGCTGCCGGCGTCCGTGACAAGCGCGACTTTCTCGCCGCGCCGGAGACGTTCGATGATTTCCTCGCTGCGCCGCGCCTCGTTGAACTGGAAATAGCTCAGGAGCGGTTTGGAGATTCCGAAATGTTTCAGTAATTGCCCGGTGCGCCGCGTGTCCTCGGCGGCGACCACGTCGCACTCGCGCAACACGCGCAGCGCGCGCAACGTGATGTCCTCGAGGTTGCCGATGGGCGTGGCGACGAGGTAAAGCGTGCTGCTTGCGAGGCCGAAGCCTTTTTGTTTTGGCGAAGGCTCGGCAGTGAGCGGCGGCAATGCGGCGTCCATGTCTTGACTTAATCAGAAATCGGGCGTGAAATAAATCGGATTCCGCAATCAACTCGCATAAATTAAAAGCAACATGAAAAAATCCTTTTTTATTCTTTGCACTTTGACGCTTGTCAATTTGTGTGGTGCGAACGAATTACTTAAAACGGCTGCTGAATTGCGGGAAAATGGCGTGTTTGGTTTTCCACAAAAGGAGGCAAAAGTGTTTTGCGATCAACCCACGCTGCGTTTTTCTGTCTGGAACAACGACAAATATTTGTTCGCCCAAGCGATTTTGTGGACTGACGACGACGCCTCGCTGAGCAAAGACCGATACAACCGGTTAACTTACGACTGGTCTTTCTTGATGTTGAATGTGAATCCAGATGGAAAAGTCACCCCCAATGTGGATCGGGAGTATGTGCTGAATCCGGGGACACCCGGTTTGTATTATGTAATTGAACTTGGGATACGTACCCAAACTGGCGTTTACAACGATTCGAAAGGTCATGGAGCTATTCGCTACATAAAAAACGCCGATGGAAAACTGATTCGTGTGGACACCTATTTGATTCCTCTGGCTGAAAGTTCCCGTCATGTGGGTGAAAAGCTGCGAATGGCTTATTGGGGATTTTCACCGAAGCCGCCGTTAACGGTCAATTCCACCGGCTACACGCGCGCCGGAAAAGACTACATTCGTTGGGACATTCCTCTCTCGCAATATCACGAATATGTTTTAGCCAAGGGCGGTGAAATTGACGCAACCCAAGTGCCTGAAGGTCGCAACGACGTTTCCTTGTCCACATCGATGCCCAAAATTGGCGAAACGGCTCCGGAAATTTCAGCCAAGGAATGGATAAATCTCAAAGAACCGCTTACAGTGGCGGCCTTGCGCGGGAAAGTCGTCGTCGTGGATTTTTGGGCGACATGGTGCGGGCCTTGCGTCGAGGGCATTCCACATTTGAATGAACTTCAGCGCAAGTATTCCAGCAAAAATTTCCAATTGTTAAGTCTGGTCGAAGAAGGCCATCAAACGATGGATCCATTTCTCACCAAAAGGCATGTCGAATATCCCATTGGTCTGGAAAGCAGTTCGCTTGACGATTACGGCATAACTGGAATCCCGGACGCATTC
>JBEKZT010000073.1:0-8623 GCA_049509595.1 Verrucomicrobiota bacterium | reverse complement strand
CGGATGCATTGTGCCGTCTCGGTTACGGTGAAGCAGAAATCAAGAACATCATCACGCACATTGAAAAGCACGACACGATTGAAGACGTCGAGGAAAGCGGTAAAATTATTTCCAGCGGCCTCAAACCAGAACATCTCCCCGTGTTCGACTGCGCGTTCAAAGCCCACAAAGGCAAACGCAGTATTGGCTACATGGCGCACCTCAAGATGATGGGCGCGGCGCAGCCGTTCATCAGCGGCGCGATTTCCAAGACCGTCAACATGCCAAGCGCCTGCACCGTCGAGGACATTCGCAACACCTACGTCGAGGCTTGGAAAATGGGGCTCAAGTGCGTTGCTATTTACCGTGATGGTTCAAAGCGTTCACAGCCGCTCAACACCAAAAAAACCAACGACGGTGGCGAAAAAAAATCTGCTGGCGATTCTTCCGAGCTTGAAAAGCGCATCAAAGAGCTCGAGGCCGAAGTCGTTAAATTGCGCGGCGAAGCTGGCAAACCCTTGCGCCGACGCCTGACCGACACGCGCACGGCGGTCACACATAAATTCGACATCGCCGGTCACGAAGGTTATCTCACCGTCGGTCTTTTTAACGATGGTCAGCCCGGAGAGTTGTTCATCACGATGGCCAAGGAAGGTTCGACCATCGGCGGCCTGATGGACAGCATCGGCACGCTCACCAGCATGGCGCTGCAATACGGCGTGCCGCTGGAGGCGCTGGTCCGCAAATTCGCCCATCAGCGTTTCGAGCCGAGCGGTTTCACGAAAAATCCTGAAATCCGCAATGCTTCTTCAATAACCGATTACGTTTTTCGCTGGCTCGCGCTGCAATTCGTCCCGGGCTATCGTGAAGCCATCACGCCGAACCGCGCGCAACCAGAATTGGTGATGCCCGGTTTGCTCGAAGAGGAAAAAAAAAAGGTGAATCGTCCGGTGCCTGAATTGGCAATCGCCGAGGACACTGACGTATTCGACATAAAAAACGGCAACGGGAATGGCGGTGTCCATCGGGCATTGTCGTTAACCTCGATGATTACCAACCAGCAAGACGCGCCGACCTGCCCAACCTGCGGCCACGTCGCCGTGCGCAACGGCGCATGTTACAAATGTTTGAATTGCGGCGAGAGTTTGGGCTGCTCTTGAGGAACCGAAACAAAAGGCAGGCCGGAGAACTTTTCCTCCGGCCTGTTTCATTTTGTTCCAAAACTTGTTTCATTTCCCCGCCACGTTTATCTTTCGTGCATGAGCGATAACAATTTCATCCGCGAAGACCCGTGGCGCATCTTCCGCATCATGGCCGAGTTCGTGGATTCGTTCCAGACGCTGTCCCAAGTCGGCCCGGCCGTGACGATTTTTGGCTCCGCGCGCACCAAGCCGACCGACAAATATTATCGCGCCGCGCACGACATCGCCAAGGGCCTCGCCAAGCACAATCTCGCCGTCGTCACCGGCGGCGGTCCCGGCATCATGGAAGCCGCGAACAAAGGCGCGGAACACGCCGGCGGCAAATCCGTCGGCCTCAACATCGAGTTGCCGCACGAGCAAAGCGGCAACCGCTACGCGAACATCCCAATCCACTTCCATTATTTTTTTGCGCGCAAAGTTTGTTTCGTGAAATACAGCCTCGGCTTCGTGTTCATGCCCGGCGGCTTCGGCACGCTCGACGAATTTTTTGAAGTCCTCACGCTCGTGCAGACGCAGCGCATCCCGCAATTCCCGCTCATCCTGTTCGGGCGCGAACACTGGCGCGGCCTGCTCGCCTGGATGAAAACGCGGCTGGAAAAAGACAAATTCATCAGCCCCGGCGATCTCGACCTCGTGAAAATCACCGACGACGTGGACGAAGTCATCGCCATCATCCGCGACTACGAACGCCGCGTCGGCCCGCCCGCGATCACGCCGAGGGCGTTTGCGTAAATTTTTTTGACAATATGACTCCCACAGAAATTCAAATAATAATTTCTATCGCTACAATTTTATGTAGCGGCGTAGTTTCGGCTATTGTAACTCATAAACTTTCAACTGGCCGTGCCGAATGCGAGTTTCGCCGAAAAAAACTTGAGGAGTTATTTTTTGCAGTTCAAACGTATTGCACAACATTGTTTTCAAGAAACATAGTATGGCCTCAAGTCATGCGAGGTAAGATTTCGTATGATGACGCAAATGGCCTCGTAATTCAAAATCATGACAAACAAGACAAAAGTCATGATGTCATGCAAATGCTCGTTAACATTTATTTTCCTGAATTACGTCCGCACTTACTTGGCATCTTAAACCGCCGCGATCAAATAAATGCCATTTTTGCAAAATTCACAAAATCGCGTAAGAGAGAGGAGAATTGTGAATGTTATATCCAACCATTTCTTGATGAATTAAGCGCGATAGACGCTGATGAGAAAGCCATGACGAATTCGATATTTCGTTTGAGTGAAAAGTATCGTTGATTTTTTCAAATGCGCCCGCTAATTCAAGAAATTCAAACCGCGCACACGCCCGAATCACTTGTCGAAAATTTGCGCGGCGTGTCGCGACGCAGCGAAGCGAAGGCGGACGAATCTGGAATCCTTTTGCTGCGCAGCAATTCCTTCAACTCGCCGCAGGCGCGTTATTCCTTCGTCGCCGCAAATCCATTTCTCACGTTTCGCTCCTTCGGCTCGCGCTGTGAAATTTCCGACTCCCAAATCCAGTTCGTCAACCCATGGCATTTGCTCGACAGTTTGATGTCGCGTTTTGAACTGCTGGACGAAATTGACCTGCCATTTCCGATCGGCGGCGCGTTTGGTTACTGGGGTTACGACCTGAAAAATTTCACCGAACCCAAACTTCCTCGCCGTGCGGTGAACGATTTGGAATTGCCCGATTGCCAAGTTGGCTTCTACGACAGCCTTGTCGTCTTCGACCATCGCCTCGGCAAAGTTTGCATTGTCTCAACCGGCCTGAACACCGACGGTTCGCGTAATGAAACACGGGCAAAGGAAAAATTGAATTTTTGGCAAACGAAACTGGAAAGTAATCCATCAAGCAATCTGCCATCTCACGATTCACGATTCACGATTCATAATTCAACTATTGTCTCTAATTTTACTCACACCGGATTTATCGCCGCCGTTGAGCGCGCGCAACGTTACATTTGCGCCGGCGACATTTATCAAGTCAACCTTTCGCAGCGGTTGTCGGTGCAATGCCAAATGTCCGGCTGGGAATTTTTTGCGAAATTGAGCGCTGTTTCGCCCGCGCCATTCTCCGCATTTTTCGACTGCGGTGATTTCCAAATCGCGTCTTCCTCGCCGGAACAATTTCTGCGCCTGAGCGGCTCGCATATTCAATCACGGCCGATCAAAGGCACGCGCCCGCGTGATGCTGACCCGACGCGCGACGCGCAGCTCGCTTACGAATTGCAGACCAGCGCCAAGGAGCTCGCCGAACTTGTGATGATCACCGATCTGTTGCGGAATGATTTGGGCAAAGTCTGCGAATTCGGCAGCGTGCAAGTGCCGGAACTTGCCAAGCTGGAAAAATTCGCGCAAGTGCAGCATCTGGTTTCCACTGTCGAAGGCCGATTGCGAAATAACATGACGCATTTTTCCGCGTTCGCATCGTGTTTTCCCGGCGGCAGCATCACCGGCGCGCCGAAATTCCGCGCGATGGAAATCATTGATGAACTGGAACCAATTTCGCGCGGGACTTACTGCGGAGCAATTGGCTACCTCGGCTTCAACCGAGAAAGTCAGTTGAGTATCGCAATTCGCACGGCGATTTGCACGCGGGAAAAAATTTATTTCAACGTCGGTGCCGGTATCGTGGCCGATTCCAATCCCCAAGCCGAATACGAAGAAACATTGGCGAAGGCGCTCGGATTTTTTGCGGCGTTGAATTTACAATTACCTGCTTCATTTTCTTTACAACTGGAATGTCGATAATTTTCTGCTCGCGCAGTTGCCACACTTCAGATAATTAAACCAACATTAGGAACTAAAATTTCATGTTAGTTTTCCTCAACGGACAATTTTCACCTGAAGCGAAAGCTGTCGTTCCCATCAATGACCGCGGTTTCATGTATGGCGACGGGTTGTTCGAAACAATGCGCGTCGTGGGCAAGAAACCGTTCCGCATGGCGCAACATCTCGAGCGGATGATGCGTGGCGCGGATTTTCTCAAAATCAAATGCCCATTCACGCCGAAGAAACTGGAAAAATTCGCCACGCAACTCATCGAGCAAAATAAAATACCCGAAGCGATTCTGCGCGTGACACTGACGCGTGGGCCGGGCGAACGCGGTTACGCGCCCAAGGGTGACGGCAAACCAACACTGCTGATGACACTGCACAATGCACCGCAATCGGATGTCAAAAATTCGAAACACTGGAGTTTGGTTACATCGTCATTTCGTGTTCCGGCCAATGATCCGATTTCTTCTTTCAAAACGACGAGCAAATTGACGCACGTCATGGCGCGAATCGAAGCCCAAGAGAAAGCTGCGGACGAAGGATTGCTTTTGAACACGAATGGCGAAATCGTTGAAACCGCAGGTGGAAATATATTTTGGATTTATCACGATAAAGTCTGCACCGTCCCGGCGGGCTGCGGGGCGTTGCCGGGAATCACTCGCGCGGTCGTGCTTGAAATTTGCCAGACGCTCGGCCTGCAAACGAACAAATGGATTGTTAAACCCGAGGCGTTGCGAAAGGCCGAAGGCATTTTCATCACGCAAAGTGCGCTCGGCATTGTGCCGGTGGCGTCATTTGACGGTGAGCCGGTCGCGCCGTCGCCGCTCGTGAATCAGATTGCGCACGCTTACCAGGAAATGCTGATGAAGAGTTGAAGTTTCAAAATCCTCGTCATCCTCATCTTATCCTCAAAATTGGAGTATGAGAAAGACAACGAGGATGAGAATGAATGGCTTGAAACTTAAAACCTGAAACTTGAAACTTCGTTTGTGCCGCGCCAACCCCATTTCCAAACGCTTCACGCCCGACGCAAAAAACGCGGCGGCGGGTTCGGCTGGCTGATTTTTTTTGTTTTCATTGCCAGCGTAATTTGTTTTTTTTGGTGGCACGACCGTCCCCAAAAAAATTTCCGGGCAAAAACGACGGTTTCCAAACTGCAAACAAGGCCGTTGGTCATTTTGCGGCAATCACCAGAGGATTTTCCACGGTCGGTTCAAGATATTTTTGAAGCGCAAGTCGCGTTGGCGCGCCGGGGAATTTCGCCGGGTTCAATTGATGCCGCACTCGGTTCACAAACACACGCGGCAATTCGTGTTTTTCAGCAAACGGAAAATTTGCCGGAAAGCGGGGTGTTGGACGCCGACACGCGTACGCAGCTCACGCTTGACGCGCCAATTTTGACGACTTACATCGTGACGACGAATGACTTAGCGCGACTGCAGCCACTCGGGAAAACGTGGACAGAAAAATCAAAACAGACGGCGCTGGATTATGAAACAGAACTCGAACTGGTTGCGGAAAAAAGTCACGCGCATCAAGAATTAATTCGGCAACTGAATCCAAATTTGAATTGGACGAACATTACAGCCGGCACGGTTTTGAAAATTCCAGATGTGAATTATCCCGCGCAAACGGACAAGGCAGCGTTTGTTGTCATTCATCTTGCGGACAAATTTTTAGAGGCGTTTGATTCGGACACAAATTTGCTTGCGCATTTTCCGTGCAGCATCGCCGCGCTCGTCGAAAAAAGGCCGGTCGGAGAATTGCACGTCACCGTCATAGCACCGAATCCGAATTATACGTTCGATCCGGAGCTTTTTCCTGAATCGCCGGAAGCACGGCAATCGGATGTGAAATTGGTTTTACCGCCGGGGCCGAAAAATCCGGTCGGCATCGCATGGATCGGCTTGGACAAAACGGGTTATGGCATTCACGGCACGCCTGCGCCGGAGCAGATCGGACGGACGGAATCGCACGGTTGTTTCCGGCTGGCGAATTGGGACGCGGAGTATTTGATGAAGCTCTCATGGGTTGGGATGCCGATTTTTGTCGAGCCGTGACGAAGATGGATTACACTTGCGTTATGCTGATGCTTCGCTTTAGATACGAACATCTGACCTGACGACCTCACGTGCCGGGCCATCCCTTGAAATGCAGAAGACCACAAACGAGCAAGACCTTCTCAAAAAGCTGAGGGAGCTTGAGACTATCAATAAGCACCTCACAGAAGAACGCCATTTGCTTCGCGCGTTGATTGACAATTACCCGGACTCTATCTACGCGAAAGATGCCTCAGGAAGGAAAATTTTGGCGAATAAGGCTAATTTCAAAAATTTAGGATTCGAAAGCGAAACTGAAGTTTTGGGCAAAACTGATTTCGACCTATTTTCACAGGAAGTCGCCGCCAAACTTTTTGAAGACGATCAGCTGGTGCTTCAGAAAGGTCAATCGCTCATTGATCATGAAGAAAAGCTTGTCACTTCTGATGGCAAAGTTTTCTGGATGCTTACAAAAAAAATCCCTTGGCGCGACATGGCGGGAAACATCATTGGCATCATCGGTGGCGGACGCAATGTCACCAAGCAAAAGGAAGCGGAACTGAAGTTGCTGGAGGAACGCAATCTGCTGCGCACGTTAATTGACAACCTGCCGGATGCCATTTACGCCAAGGACGCTGATGCGCGCAAAATATTGGCCAATCCTGCTGATTTGAGAAACTTAGGCTGCGGGAGCGAAGCCGAAGCCTTTGGCAAAAACGATTTTGATTTCTTCCCGAAAGAGGTTGCTGAAAGACTTTTTGAACATGATCAACTGGTGCTCAAGAAAGGCCACTCACTTATCAACCGTGAAGAAAAAGTGGTTACGTCCTCGGGCGAAATTCATTGGCTGCTCACGACCAAAGTCCCCTGGCGCGATGCTGACGGTAAAATTATCGGTCTCGTCGGCATCGGTCACGATATTACCAAGCAAAAGGAAACTGAAGTCAAATTGATGGCGGAGCGAAATTTGTTGCGCACAGTGATTGAAAATTTGCCAGATGCAATTTATGTCAAGGACGCCGCTGCGCGAAAGGCTCTAGTTAATCCGGCGGATCTGAAAAATTTGGGCTATAAAACCGAAGCTGAAGCCTTGGGCAAAAACGATTTCGATTTCTTCCCAAAGGAGATTGCCGAGAAGTTATTCCAAGATGATCAATTGGTGCTTCAGAAAGGCCAGTCACTCATTAACCGCGAAGAAAAAGTGGTTACGTCCTCGGGCGAAATTCATTGGCTGCTCACGACCAAAGTCCCCTGGCGCGATGCTGACGGTAAAATTATCGGTCTCGTCGGCATTGGCCGCGACATCACGGACAAAAAAAATCTTGAGATGCAGCTTCTGCGCGCCCAGCGCATGGAAAGCATCGGGCGACTGGCCACCGGCATCGCACATGACTTGAATAATATTTTGGCCCCCATTTTAATTTCATCTGCTTTGCTGCGCGAAAAAGTCAATGATGAGGAAGGTCTGAATATGCTGGCGACTGTGGAAGCCAGCGCTAAGCGCGGTGCCGAGGTCGTCAAACAAGTGCTTGCATTTGGGCGGGGTGTGGAAGGTAAAAAAATTCCGATTAACCTGAAGCATTTCGTCAAAGACGTCACACGCATCGCCGCTGAAACATTCAACCGTTCGATTCAAATTGAAACGCATATTGCTTCCGATATTTGGACGGTCGCAGGCGATCCAATGAATTTGCATCAAACGCTGTTAAATCTTTGCTTCAATGCCCGCGACGCCATGCCTTCTGGTGGCAAG
Organism: Verrucomicrobiota bacterium; assembly: GCA_049509595.1. Taxonomy (GTDB): domain Bacteria; phylum Verrucomicrobiota; class Verrucomicrobiia; order Limisphaerales; family UBA11358; genus UBA11358. Next base: position 888 of record JBEKZT010000073.1, on the reverse strand, counting down.
CTGACAGTTGCCGTTCGCAATTTCAAGGCGGATGCGGATTTCGTTGTCACTCATGTTGACGCCCACGCGGGACGTTATGTGATTTTGGAAATCACAGACACCGGCCGCGGCATTGCCCGCGAAAATCTTGACCGGATTTTTGAGCCATTTTTCACCAGCAAAGAACTCGGCAAAGGTGCCGGACTCGGATTATCCACTGTTCTATCCACCGCTAAAAGTCACGGCGGCTTCATTCTGGTGGAAAGCGAAGTTGATAAAGGTTCAACATTTCAGATTTACTTGCCCGCCCAACCAGAGCAAAATCCGGAGAGAGAAAAATTATGAAAGCATTTATAATCGCACTCATTATCCTCGTCATCCCACTGTTTTTCATCGTCGTTTTTGTCATCAGCGGCTATAACAAACTCGTAACTTTACGCAACCGTTTCAAAAACGCTTACGCACAAATTGACGTTCAACTTAAGCGTCGCTATGATTTGATTCCAAATCTTGTCGAGACCGCCAAGGGCTACATCAAGCACGAACGCGAGACGCTCGAAGCCGTAACGGCAGCGCGCAACATTGCCTACGCTGCCTCGAAAGTCGCCGCCGCTAATCCCGGTGATTCCAGCGCGATGAAAAACCTGGCTTCGGCTGAAACCGGCCTTGGCGGCACTTTGAGTCGTCTGATGATGGTGAGTGAACAATATCCCGACTTGAAGGCGAATCAAAACATGATGCAACTCACCGAGGAATTGACCTCGACAGAAAATAAAATCTCGTTCGCACGACAGGCTTACAACGATTCAGTGATGATTTACAACACGGACCGCGAAGTATTTCCGAGCAACATGATTGCTGGAATGTTAAACTTCGGCGCAGCGGAACTGTTCGTCATTGATAAACCGG
>JBEKZT010000072.1:0-8631 GCA_049509595.1 Verrucomicrobiota bacterium | reverse complement strand
CAAACATTTTCCTGTCACCATTGGCAAAATTCAGGGCCGTCGCCCCGTGGAAATTCTACCATCCCGCCGCCAACGCTATTTTTCTTTCAACGAACTTTTCTGCGTCGGTGTTCGCAGTGGATAAAGCCCGGGGCAGCAGCCGAACGTTTCGTGAAAAGCCTGACTGAAATGGCTCAAGCTGGAATAACCGACTTCCAACGCCGCCTCCGTCACGTTGAATTTTCCCGAACGCAATAATTCCGCCGCCCGTTCCATCCGCAACTGACGGATATATTGCGGAATAGTCCTGCCGGTGGCTGTGGAAAATGTCCGACTCAAATGAAAAGGACTGCAGCCGACGGCGCGCCCGATTTCTTCAAGGCTCGGCGGACTAGCCAGTTTTTCACGGAGCAACGCGATTACTTTTTCCCCGCGCTCGGCGGAAAGCCGTTGTTGTCGCTGGCAGAACAATTCCTGCTCGCCCGGCGCGACGAAAAATAATTCCGCCGCGACTTCGAGCGCCTTCGCCTGATACCAGACCGATTGTGCCAGCGCGAGCACCGGTGCCTCGCGCAAGCTCGCCAGCAGTTGCTGCTGCCGGCTCGTCAAACGCATTGGCGGCGCGACGGCGGATTTTTCGGACTGGCCGCTCACCACGTCGCGCACAAGCGGATGCAGCGACGTGACAAATTCGCCCAGATGACGCCGCAGAAATTCAAACGACATCTCGACGGTAAGAAATTGATGGCGTTGGTTCGCCCCGCGCGTCGCGCGCAACGGCTGCTCGCCGCGCCGGTAAAACCCCGCCGTCAATGGCTTGAACGCGGCTTCATCCTTGTTAAAAGCGACACGCCCGTTGCCTTCAAGATTCAGGCAGACTTCGACGCTGCCGGGATGAAACGTTTCGCTCCAATCGAACGGCGTATTCAAGGTTTTGAAATCATGCCATTCAAAACTCACACCCGCGCCGCGCACGCTGCCGTGCAGGTGCCGCCAGCCGTCGCCGATCGCGCGCCACACCGGGCGTTCCGTGAACGCGGGTACGCCGGCACCTTCACCTTCGATTTGCCGTTTTGCGGGTTTCGCCACGACGACAATCTGCCAGTTTTTATGCGGCGGGCAAATAAATGTTCGCCGCAAGCCACCGCTAAAAAACCGCAAGCCGCCGGTAGCGGGATTTTTGGCATCGGATATTTTGCCCCCATGAAATTACAAATACAGACTGTCACTCGCGTTTTTGGAATGCTGACCGTGGCCGCTTTTATCAACACACTGGCGCTGGCGGATGATCAGGCTATGCCTGTCGCAACCACCACCAATTCACCGGTTGCGCCGGACACGCGCTACGGACTTTTCAACTGGCTTGATCATCGCAGTTCGTATGGACAGGGAGTTTTTCCCGAACCGTTTCTGGTGGATGACTCGGACCTGGAAGTCAATGAAGCACGCCTCGACTGGCTGCACACGGAAGCCCACGCGCAACAGAGCGACACCGTCACGGCGGAAGTCGAAAAAGGTTTTGGCAATTTGACTTTGGAAATAGAAGTCCCCTACGAGCGCGATGCTGCGGCTGGTGAAACCACCGAGCAGGGCATCGGCAACATTGACTTTGGCGCGCGTTATCCGCTTTATGAATATGCTGCGGCCAATGATTTTTTTGACACCACTTTCGGTACCGCCGTGGAAGTCGGGATTCCGGTCAACTCGGTGGTCAGCAAAAATACCGAGTTCGTCCCCAAGGTTTTCAATGACCTGCGCGTCGGCGAACATTTCACGCTGCAATCCATCGTCGGCTATTCCACGCTTTTCGGCGGTGGCGATGACGGCGGTTTGCAAACTTTTGAATACGGCTTCACTTTCGGTTACACGATTCCGCACAGCGAACTGCCGATGCCCGGTGTGCAACAATTGATCCCGGTTTTTGAACTGGCCGGAGCAACGGAGTTGAACAAAGACGATCCAGGCCATGACAGTCTCCTCGGAAACATCGGTTTCCGCGCCAACCTTAAAACTATCGGCTCGGTGCAGCCGCGGCTGGGACTGGGATTTGTTTTCCCGATTGACAGCGGGGCGCGCGATGAAGTCCATTGGGGCGTCATCACCAGTCTGGTGTTCGAATATTGATGCCGCAAAATTTATGAACCTGAACCGCAGACAGTTTCTAATTCTGACTGCGGGCGTGGTCGCCGGTTGCAAAGCCGTGGACGACGGCGACCCTGTTGCCAGTGAAGAACGAATCATAAATGCCGGACCCGCTGGCAACTATGCCGCTGACGGAGTTTACCATAATTTTCGTGATGAAGGATTTTTCCTGATTCGCAAAGACGGCAAATTATTCGCACTGTCCGCCTATTGCACACACCGGAGATGCAAACTCACCGCCGAGCCGGATCGTTCGTTCTACTGCAAATGCCACGGCTCGGCCTTCGACCCCAGCGGCCATGTGACAGAAGGGCCGGCGCGACGCGACCTGCCGATGCTTCAGTCTTACACGGATGAACAAGGTCAATTGCTGGTAAAAATTCCGGCCACTTGATGGCTTTTACTTAAAATTGATTCGTCAGTTTATTTCTTTTTCGCAACCTTGGCTTTCCGCTTTTCTTCAATCGCGGCTTGAGCCGCAGCGAGGCGCGCGACGGGCACGCGGAATGGCGAGCAACTGACGTAACTCAAACCGATGCGATGGCAGAATTTCACGGAATCAGGATCGCCGCCGTGTTCGCCGCAGATGCCGAGCTTGATGTCGGGGCGCGTCTGGCGGCCTTTCGCGATGGCGATTTCCATGAGCTGCCCGACGCCGGTCTGGTCAATTGAGGCAAACGGATTTTTCTTCACGATCTCCGCTTCCTGATACGCGCCGAGGAAGCTGCCCGAATCGTCGCGGCTCATGCCGAGCGCGGTTTGCGTGAGGTCGTTCGTGCCGAAACTGAAGAACTCGGCGGTCTGCGCAATTTCGTCGGCGGTCAACGCGCCGCGCGGAATCTCAATCATCGTGCCGACGCTGTAATTGATTTTTACTTTTTTCTCTTTCTGCACTTGCGCGGCGACTTCGTGAACAATCGCAACTTGCAAATCCAGTTCACGTTTGAAGCCGACGAGAGGAATCATTATTTCCGGTTTCGCCTTGAAGCCTTGTTTAGTCGCGTCAGCCGCAGCTTCCAAAACTGCGCGCGCCTGCATCCGCGTGATTTCGGGATACTTGATGCCGAGACGACAGCCGCGAAAACCGAGCATCGGATTAAACTCATGCAACTCGTGGACGCGGTGCATGATTTTCTCGACGGGAATGTTGAGCTTGCGCGCCAAATCCATTTGCGACTCTTTCGAGTTCGGCAAAAATTCGTGCAACGGCGGATCAAGAAAACGGATCGTCGCAGGAAAGCCTTTCAACGCCTTGAAAATTCCGAAGAAGTCGTCGCGCTGATATGGCAGCAATTTCGCGAGCGCGGCTTCGCGGGCTTCGAGATTGTCCGCGAGAATCATTTCGCGCATGGCGTCAATGCGATCGCCCTCGAAGAACATATGCTCCGTGCGCGTGAGACCGATGCCCACCGCGCCGAATGCGCCGGCGTTCGCGGTCTGCTCCGGCGTGTCGGCGTTTGTGCGAACCGAGAGGCGCGTGGCCTTGGCGCACCATTTCATCAATTGCGCGAAACTCTTGAATTTTTCCGTGGCCTGCGCTGCCTTGTCGCCGCCAATCAAACCGGCGATGATTTCCGACGGCGCAGTTTTGATTTGTCCGGCGTAAACTGTGCCGGCAGTTCCATCAATCGAAAGAAAATCGCCTTCGTTGAAAGTCTGCCCGCTCACGCTGACAGTTTTTTTGTCATAATCCACCTGCAACGCACTCGCGCCACAGACGCAAACCTTGCCCATTTGCCGGGCGACAAGCGCCGCGTGCGAACTCACGCCGCCGCGCGCGGTCAAAATGCCTTCCGCCGCGATCATGCCGCGTAAATCTTCGGGCGACGTTTCAACGCGAACGAGCAAAACTTTTTCGCCCTTCTCGGCGGCTTGCACCGCGCGGTCGGCGTTGAAATAAATTTTTCCAGTCGCCGCGCCCGGACCGGCGGGCAGACCCGTCGCAATCGCTTTCGCCTTTTTCACTTCGCTCAAATCGAAAACGGGCGCGAGCAATTGATCGAGTTGATCCGCTGGATTGCGAAGGATGGCCGTCTCCCAATCAATGAGTTTTTCCTTCACCATGTCCATCGAGAACTTCAGCGCGGCCATCGCCGTGCGTTTGCCATTGCGCGTCTGGAGCATGAACAGCTTGCCTTCCTGCACGGTGAATTCGATGTCCTGCACGTCCTTGAAATGTTTTTCCAAAGTTTTGCGGACTTCCAAAAGTTCCGCGTAAGACTTCGGCATCTGGTCTTTCAATTTCAAAACCGGTTCGGGCGTGCGCACGCCGGCGACGACGTCTTCGCCCTGCGCGTTGATGAGAAATTCGCCGTAAAATTCGTTCGCGCCGTTCGCCGGATTGCGCGTGAACGCGACGCCGGAGCCGGACGTTTCGCCGGTGTTGCCGTAAACCATCGCCTGCACATTGACGGCCGTGCCCCATTCGGCGGGGATGTTATATTTGCGGCGATAAACAATCGCGCGATCATTCATCCACGAACCGAACACCGCGCCCGCCGCGCCGCGCAACTGTTCCCATGGATCGTTCGGAAAACCTTTGCCCGTGCGTTCGAGCACGAGCGCCTTGAACAGCTTCACGAGTTCCTGCTGATCTTCGGCGGTGAGTTCGCTGTCCACGATGTCCTTGTGATATTTCTTATGCTTGAATTCGTGGATGACCGTCTCGAACGGTTCGTGATCTTCGTTCGCGCGTTTCTGCACGCCGATGACGACGTCGCCATACATTTGGATGAAACGACGATAACAATCCCATGCAAAGCGTTCGTTCTTCGTCGCGGCGGCGAGCGAGAGAACGGTTTGATCGTTCAAGCCGAGATTCAAAATCGTGTCCATCATGCCCGGCATGGAATCGCGCGCGCCGGAACGGACGGCCACGAGCAACGGCATCGCCGTCGCGTCGCCGAATTTGACGCCCATGATTTTTTCCATGTTCGCGATGCCCGCTTCCATCTGCGATTGCAGTTCCTTCGGATAAGTTTTCTTGTGCGCGTAAAAATAAGTGCAGACCTCGGTGGTGATGGTGAAGCCCGGAGGCACGGGCAATCCGATGCGCGTCATCTCCGCGAGGTTCGCGCCCTTGCCGCCGAGCAGCGGCTTCATGCTGCCGTCGCCATCGGCTTTTTTGTTGCCCCAGGTGTAGACGTATTTGTTCGATTTCGATGCTTTGGCCATAAATTAAATTATTTGATTCGTGAAATTTCCGAAAAACGGGACGGCAAATTTAACAGAGACGAATTGAGAGTCAATGAATGAGTCATTGCACGGCAAGGTTGTTTATTTCATATCATCATATCATGATACGTTGATTTTTAATTTGCATTGCAGAAAGCTTTCCGTTAATTTTCCGCCGGTTAATTTCCATTAAACAAAACCGATGCCGGACAGAATCGAACATCTTCAACGCCTGTTGCGCGAGCGCATCGTCATCATTGACGGCGCGATGGGCACGATGATCCAGCAGCACAAGCTGGACGAGGCGGCGTTTCGCGGCGCGCGCTTCGCGGACTGGCGCGGCAAAGACCTCAAGGGTCTGAACGATCTCCTGAACGTCACGCAGCCGCACGTCATTGAGGGGATTCATCGTGAGTATCTCGAAGCGGGCGCGGACATCATCGAGACGAATACGTTCAACGCGCAGTCCATCTCGCTCGCGGATTACGGAATGGAATCGCTCGCCTACGAACTCTCGAAAGCGGGCGCAGAATGTGCGCGGCGCGCGGCGGATGCGGTGGAAAAAGCACAGCCGGGTCGAATTTGTTTTGTCGCGGGCGCGATTGGCCCGACGACGAAAACTTCTTCTATTTCAACTGACGTAAATAATCCCGGCGCGCGCGGCACGAATTACGATGAACTGGTCACGGCTTATAGCGAACAAATCAACGGCCTGCTCGACGGCGGCGCGGACGTGCTGCTCGTGGAAACAATTTTTGACACGCTCAACGCGCGCGCGGCGTTTTTTGCGATTCAAAATGTTTTTGATCAGCGCGGCATCAGTCCGCTGCCCTATCAGAGGGACGAGTTACACAAGTCCCAAACTTCTACGGCTTACGAAAAATCAGGGACTCGTGGAACTCGTCCCTCCGAGAAAAAAACTGTTCCCATTCTCGCGTCCGTCACTTTCATTCAGGCTGGCAGCAATCGCGGCGTGACCGGCCAGACGGTCGAGGCGTTTTGGAATTCCATTTCCAACGTGCCGCTGTTGAGCGTCGGCATGAACTGCGCGCTGGGGCCGAAGGAATTGCGTCCGCTCATCGAGGAACTTTCCGGCATCGCGCCGATTTATGTCAGCGCGTATCCGAACGCCGGACTGCCGAATCCGCTGTTGCCGACCGGTTTTCCCGAAACGCCTGAAACGCTCGCGCCGCAATTGCGTGAGTGGGCGCAGAACGGCTGGCTCAACATCGTCGGCGGTTGCTGCGGCACGACGCCACCGCACATCAAGGCGATTGCGGACGCCGTAAAGAATTTGCCACCGCGCAAAGTTCCGACGGTTGAACCTTATTTACGTTTGAGCGGACTTGATGCACTCACCGTCCGGCCACAGACGAATTTTCTAAACATCGGCGAGCGCACGAATGTCGCCGGTTCGCCCAAGTTCGCGCAGCTCATCAAGGCGGGCGATTACGAGGCCGCGCTCGCCATCGCTCGCCAGCAGGTCGAGAACGGCGCGCAAGTCATTGACGTTTGCATGGACGAAGGGATGATTGACGGCGTCGCCGCGATGCACCGTTTTCTCAATCTCATCGCGAGCGAACCGGACATCTGCAAAGTGCCGGTGATGGTGGATTCCTCGAAATGGAAAGTCATCGAGACGGGCCTGAAATGTCTTCAAGGCAAAGGCATCGTGAATTCAATTTCGCTCAAGGAAGGCGAGGAAAAATTTCTGCACCACGCGAAACTCGTCCATCGCTACGGCGCGGCAGTCGTCGTGATGGCGTTTGACGAACTCGGCCAGGCGGATTCGTTCGAGCGAAAAATTTCCGTCTGCAAACGCGCTTACGATCTGCTCGTCGAGAAAGTCGGCTTCCCGCCGCAAGATATAATTTTTGATCCGAACGTGCTGACCGTCGGCACGGGTTTGGAGGAACACGCGAATTACGCGGTTGATTTCATCCGCGCGACGAAGTGGATCAAGGAAAATCTACCACACGCAAAAGTCAGCGGCGGCATCAGCAACATTTCGTTTTCATTTCGCGGCAACAACGCCGTGCGCGAGGCGATGCACAGCGCATTTTTGTATCACGCGATTCGCGCCGGGCTCGACATGGGCATCGTCAACGCCGGAATGCTCGAAGTTTACGAGGAAGTTCCGAAAGAACTTTTGGGACTCGTCGAGGATGTTTTGCTGAACCGCCGCGACGATGCGACGGAACGGCTGATCAAATTCGCCGAGTCGGTAAAGCAACGCGGCAAAGTCGCCGTCGTCGAAGACGCGTGGCGCAGCGGCACGGTCGAGGAACGTCTGTCGCACGCGCTCGTGAAAGGCATCGTGGATTTCATTGATGCTGACACCGAGGAAGCACGCCAGAAATACGCCAAGCCGCTGCTCGTCATCGAAGGGCCGCTCATGAGCGGCATGAACGTCGTCGGCGATTTGTTCGGTTCGGGCAAAATGTTTTTGCCGCAAGTCGTCAAATCCGCGCGCGTGATGAAAAAGGCTGTCGCGTATCTGCAGCCGTTTCTCGAAGCCGAAAAATCCGCCGGCGCCGCAAAGACGCAGGGAAAAATTCTTTTGGCGACGGTCAAAGGCGATGTTCACGACATCGGCAAGAACATCGTCGGCGTCGTGTTGCGTTGCAACAATTACGAGATCATTGATCTTGGCGTCATGGTGCCGTGCGAAAAGATTTTGCAAACGGCGATCGACGAGAAGGTGGATATCATCGGCTTGAGCGGCCTCATCACGCCGTCGCTGGACGAGATGGTCCACGTCGCGCGCGAAATGGAACGCAAAGGCCTGACGCTGCCGCTGCTCATCGGCGGCGCGACGACGAGCAAGGCGCACACGGCGGTGAAAATCGCGCCGAATTTTGGCCAGCCGGTCGTCCACGTCCTCGACGCGAGCCGCGCCGTGCCGGTGGCAAGTAATCTGATAAGCGCGGAACATAAACCGAAATTCGCCGCGCAAATCCGCGAGGAATACGACCGTGTCCGCGCAACGCACAGCAGCCAGACGGCGAAACTATTGTCGCTCGAAGCCGCGCGCAAGAATGCGCCGAAATTGGAGTTTGACGATTTGGCGAAGCCGGAATTTACCGGCACCAAAACGTTTGAGCCGTCGCTTGCGGAACTGGTGAAGTTCATTGATTGGTCGCCTTTCTTTCATACATGGGAGCTACGCGGTGTTTATCCGAAAATTCTCCAGCACGAAAAACACGGCGAAGAAGCGCGCAAACTTTTTGCCGACGCACAGAAACTGCTTGATGAAATTGTCAGTAAAAAATTGATTCAACCACGCGGCGTTTATGGTTTCTTTCCAGCTAATCGTGTGGGAGATGATGTAGAAAT
>JBEKZT010000071.1:0-8764 GCA_049509595.1 Verrucomicrobiota bacterium | reverse complement strand
GCGGCGATATAACGATTAATTAGTTCACCACTTGATGCCTCGGAATAAAAGGCACAATATGAGCATTTCTGCGCGCAAAATGGCACGTGAATGTAAAGACTCGCAATACGTGTTGCGGATGCTTCCAACATGAAGACAAAATAATCATTTGTTCGCAGCTTGCGAACAAAATCAATTGCGCTGGCGGAAATCTTGCGTTCGTTGATGGGGCGGTGACGGCGGAAGCGGATTCAGTCGCTGGACATTTTCTGCCTTCAACCCTTTTTCTCCAGGCACGACGTCAAAGGAAACTTCTTCACCTTCAATCAGAGTCCTGAATCCAGAACTGGCGATGGACGAGTAATGCACAAAAACATCCTGTCCGGAATTTTGGGCAATAAACCCAAACCCTTTTCTGTTATCGAACCACTTCACTTTGCCGCTGGCCATATATTTGCTGCTGACAGCTTGCGACGCTCTGCTCCAAATCAAAAACGGACACAACTGAAAAATCAGTTGCGCCCGCAAATCAATTTCGGAAACGGCTTCATGCCTCAATCCGCGCTTGATACTAAACATTCATCCCGCTGACGTCAAGGATAAGTTTTAGAAACGTAACATTCACGGCAAATCCGTCGCGCCAATCAAAAAGCGGTCGCATTCGCGCGCCGCACCGCGGCCCTCATTGAACGCCCACACGACAAGGCTCTGGCCTCGACGGCAATCGCCAGCGGCAAAAACTTTCGGGATGTTCGTCGTGTATTTTTCAAATTCGGCTTTGGCGTTGCTGCGCGCGTCACGTTCGATGCCGAGCGATTCGAGCAATGGCTGTTCCGGTCCGAGAAAACCCATCGCCAGCAACACGAGTTGCGCGGGCAAAACTTTTTCCGTGCCGGGCACATTTTTCGGGATGAACTGGCCTTTGTCATTCTTCGTCCATTCGATCTGCACGAGATGAACGGCTTTGAGGTGGCCGCGCGCGTCGCCTTCAAATTTCGTCGCGGTCATCAGATAGACGCGCGGGTCGGCGCCGAATTTCGCGGCGGCTTCTTCCTGGCCGTAATCCAGCTTGTAGGTCTTCGGCCATTCGGGCCATGGATTGTCCTTGGCGCGTTCGAGCGGCGGCTTGGGCAAAATCTCCACCTGCACGAGCGACTTGCAGCCGTGCCGCATCGAAGTGCCGACGCAATCCGTTCCCGTGTCGCCGCCGCCGATGACGACGACGTCTTTGCCCGTCGCGTCAATGAAATCGCCGTTCTTGTGCGAATCCAAAATGCTCTTTGTGTTCGCGGTGAGAAAATCCATCGCGAAGTGAATACCTTTCAACTGACGGCCTTCAATCGGCAGATCGCGCGGCTTGGTTGCGCCGGTCGCGAGGATCACGGCGTCAAACTCCTTCAATAGTTTTTCCGCCGGATAATTTTTCCCGACTTCGGTGTTGCAGACAAATTTTATTCCTTCGTCTTCGAGGACTTTCAGGCGGCGTAGCACGACTTCATTTTTATCGAGCTTCATGTTGGGGATGCCATACATGAGCAAACCGCCGGGACGGTCGGCACGCTCGAACACGGTGACGAGATGGCCGGCCTTGTTGAGTTGCGCGGCGGCAGAAATTCCCGCCGGGCCGGAACCGATGACGGCGACGGTTTTGCCGGTGCGTTTTTTCGGCGGTTCGGGTTTGATCCAGCCGTTTTCCCAGCCGCGATCAATGATTTCGCACTCGATGTTCTTGATCGTCACGGGCGGGCTGTTGATGCCAACAACGCACGAGCCTTCGCACGGCGCAGGACAGACGCGTCCGGTGAATTCCGGAAAATTATTCGTCTTGTGCAGCCGTTCGAGCGCTTCCTTCCAGAGGCCGCGATAAACGAGATCATTCCATTCAGGAATCAAATTGTGGATCGGACAGCCGCTGGCCATGCCGCTGACGAGCTGGCCGGTGTGGCAGAACGGGATGCCGCAGTCCATGCAGCGCGCGCCCTGTTTCTTCAAATCCGTTTCCGGCAGATGATGATGAAACTCGCGCCAGTCTGCGACGCGTTCGACGGGCGAGCGTTCTTGCGGCAGTTCGCGATTGATCTCTAAAAATCCGGTTGGTTTGCCCATTGTTGATTTGGGTTAAATAAATCTGATCAGATCAATGTCCGCCCTTCACGTTTTCCTCGAACGCGGCCATGATCGCGTCTTCGCCACTCAAGCCTTGCGACTGCACTTTCTTCAGCGATTGCAGCACGCGCTTGTAATCCTGCGGCATCACTTTCAAAAATTTCGGCGCGAACGAACTCCACTCCGCGAGAATTTTCGCGGCGCGGGTGCTTTTGGTGTTGATCGCGTGTTCTTCGATGGCCGACTTGAGCGTTGCAAAATCCTCGTCGTCGGGTTTTTCAAGGCCGACGAGCTCCATGTTGCAGCGCGTCGCAAAATCTCCGGCTTCATCCAACACGTAAGCCACGCCGCCGCTCATGCCGGCGGCGAAATTGCGCCCGGTCCTGCCGAGAATCACCACGCGTCCGCCGGTCATGTATTCGCAACCGTGATCGCCCACGGCCTCGACGACGGCGTTGACGCCGGAGTTGCGGACGCCGAAACGTTCGCCCGCCATGCCGCGCACAAAAATCTCGCCCGCCGTCGCGCCGTAAAGCGCCACGTTGCCGATGATGATGTTGTCCTCGGCGACGAACGTGGAATTCTTCGGCGGATACACGATGATTTTTCCGCCGCTCAAACCTTTGCCGAGATAATCGTTTGCGTCGCCTTCGAGTTCGAGCGTCATACCGTGCGGAATGAACGCGCCGAAGCTTTGCCCGGCGCTGCCGTTGAATTTCAATTGCACCGTGTCTTCCGGCAATCCGTTCGGGCCGTGCTTCTTCGTGATCTCGCTGCCGGTGATCGTGCCGACGACGCGGTTGACATTTATAATCGGCAGTTCGGCGCGGACTTTTTCGCCGCGTTCGATGGCCGGTTTGCAGATGTCCAAAAGTTTTGTCACGTCCAGGGATTTTTCCAATCCGTGATCCTGGTCTTGCGAACGAAAACGGCCGACATCCGCGCCCATTTCCGGCTGATGCAAAATCGGCGTCAAATCCAAACCGCGCGCCTTCCAATGTTCAATCGCTTTCCACGGAAATAATTTGTCCGTGCGGCCAACCATGTCTTCGAGTTTGCGGAAGCCGAGCTTTGCCATGATCTCGCGCAATTCCTGCGCGACGAACTTCATGAAGTTGACGACGTTGTCCGCGCTGCCCGCGAACCGCGCGCGCAGGCGCGGGTCTTGCGTGGCGACGCCGACGGGACAGGTGTTCAGATGGCAGACGCGCATCATGATGCAGCCGAGCGAAACCAGCGGCGCGGTCGCAAAACCGAATTCCTCCGCGCCGAGCAGCGCGGCGATCGCCACGTCGCGCCCGGTCTTCAACTGGCCGTCGGCTTCGACGTAAATGCGGCTGCGAAGATTGTTCAGCACGAGCGTCTGGTGCGCCTCGGCGAGGCCGAGTTCCCACGGACCACCCGCGTGTTTGATGGACGAGAGCGGCGACGCGCCCGTGCCGCCGTCGTGACCGGAAATCAAAACCACGTCCGCGTGTGCTTTCGAAACGCCGGCGGCGATCGTGCCCACGCCGACTTCGGCGACGAGCTTCACGCTCACGCGCGCGTTGCGATTTGAATTTTTCAGATCGTGAATGAGTTCCGCCAAATCTTCGATGGAATAAATGTCGTGATGCGGCGGTGGTGAAATGAGGCCGACGCCCGCCGTCGTGCCGCGCACTTTAGCGATGGGCGGATAAACTTTTTTGCCGGGCAATTCGCCGCCTTCGCCGGGCTTCGCGCCTTGCGCCATTTTAATTTGCAGTTCCTTCGCGTGGACGAGATAGTTGCTCGTCACGCCGAAACGTCCGCTCGCGACCTGCTTGATCGCGGAATTTTTCGAGTCGCCGTTGGGTTCGGGAACGTAACGCGCCGGGTCTTCGCCGCCTTCGCCGGTGTTCGAGCGTCCGCCGATGCGGTTCATCGCGACGGCGAGCGCTTCGTGCGCTTCTTTCGAGATCGAGCCGTAACTCATCGCGCCGGTTTTGAATCGTTTCACGATTTCATCCACAGATTCGACTTCATCAATCGGAATCGGATTTTCCGCGAACTTGAAATCCAAAAGTCCGCGCAGCGTGCAAAGATTTTTCGCCTGATTGTTGATGAGTGCGGCGTATTCCTGAAAAATTTTGTAATTTCCCGTGCGGCAGGCGTTCTGCAATTTGTGGATGGACTGCGGGTTGAACAAATGGAATTCGCCATTGTCGCGCCATTGATACTGGCCGCCTGCGTCGAGCACGCCGTTGACCTGCCGGTCGGGGAATGCGTGCCGATGCCGTTCTAGCGCTTCTTCCGCGATCACGTCGAGGTTGACGCCCTGAATGCGCGACGGCGTCCAGGTGAAATATTTCTCCACGACTTCGCTGTTGAGACCGATGGCTTCAAAAATCTGCGCGCCGTGATAACTTTGCACCGTCGAGATTCCCATCTTGGCCATCGTTTTGACGACGCCTTTGATCGCGGCCTTGATGTATTTTTTGATCGCGGTCTTGTGGTCGGTCTTCGTCAGCAAGCCCTGCTGGATAAGATCGTCGAGCGTCGCGAACGCGAGATACGGATTGATGGCCGTGCAGCCGTAGCCGATGAGCAGCGCGAAATGATGCACCTCGCGAGGTTCGCCGGATTCGAGAACCAAACCAACTTTCGTGCGCGTGCCGCTGCGGATGAGATGATGATGCAAGCCCGCGACGGCGAGCAGCGCGGGAATCGGCGCGAGTTCCTTGCTGATGCCGCGATCGGACAGAACAAGAATGTTCACGCCGTTGGCAATGGCTTTGTCGGCTTCGGAAAATAATTTTACGAGCGCGGCTTCAAGATTTTTTGCGCCGCCATTTGCTTCAAACAAAATCGGCAGCGTCACGGCCTTAAAACCGGGGCGGTTGACGTGGCGCAATTTTTCCAATTCTTCGTTCGCGAGGATCGGGTGCTTGAGCTTGATCATGCGCGAACTTTCCGCCGTCGGTTCGAGGATGTTGCCTTCGCCGCCGAGCATGATTTCGGTCGAGGTGACGATCTCCTCGCGGATCGGATCAATCGGCGGGTTCGTGACCTGCGCGAAAAGCTGCTTGAAATAATTGTAAAGCAATTGCGATTTGTTCGACAGCACCGCGAGCGGCGTGTCCGTGCCCATCGAGCCGAGCGGTTGCACGCCGTCCGCGCCCATCGGGCCGACGATGAAGCGCAAATCCTCGAACGTGTAGCCGAACGCCTGCTGCCGTTGCAAAACTTTGCGATGATCCGGCTGCGTCACCTCCGACGGCTCGGGTAGATTTTCGAGCAGGATGTGATTTTCTTCGAGCCATTTTTTATATGGTTGCGCGCTGGCATATTTTTTCTTTAGCTCCTCGTCCGCGACGATGCGGCCTTGCTCGATGTCCACGAGAAACATCCGGCCCGGTTGCAAACGGCCTTTGATGGCGATGCGTTCCGGCGCGATCGGCAAAACTCCCGCTTCCGACGCCATGATGACGAGGTCGTCTTTCGTGACGTAATAACGCGACGGACGCAGGCCGTTCCGGTCGAGACACGCGCCGATCATCTTTCCGTCCGTGAACGCCATCGAAGCCGGGCCGTCCCACGGCTCGATGAGACAGGAATGAAATTCGTAGAACGCCCGGCGCTCGGCGTCCATGCTCTCGTGATTTTCCCACGGCTCTGGAATCATCATCATCATCGCATGGGGCAACTCGCGTCCCGCCATCACAAGCATCTCCACGCAATTGTCGAACTGCGCCGAGTCGCTGCCGTCGGTGTTGATGACCGGGATGATTTTTTTGATGTCCGTGCCAAAAAGTTTGCTCGCGAACAACATCTGCCGCGCATACATCCAATTCACGTTGCCGCGCAACGTGTTGATTTCGCCGTTGTGCGCGATGCAACGGTTCGGATGCGCGCGATCCCAGCTCGGAAACGTGTTCGTCGAAAAACGTGAATGAACGAGCGCGAGCGCCGTGGTCACCGCCGGATTCCGCAAATCGTCGTAATACTTCTCCACCTGCTCCGACATCAACATGCCTTTGTAAATGAGCGTACGCGCCGACAGGCTGGAAACGTAAAACATTTTTCCGCCCGCAATTTTTCCGCCATAACGGATTTTTTGCTCCGCGACCTTGCGGATGACATAAAGTTTTCTCTCGAACGCAGCGTCGTCCTTGATTGCCGGATTTCTGCCGACAAAAACCTGCGCCATAAATGGCTCGGCGGCCACGGCGGTCTTGCCGAGCGAAGAATTGTCCACCGGTACATCGCGCCAGCCGAGTACTGTCTGGCCTTCGTCAGAAATTATTTTCGCGAGTTCTTTTTTGATCGCCTCGCGCTCGCCGGAATTTTTGGGCAGGAACAACTGGCCGACACCATATTGACCAAACGCCGGAAGTTTGAAACCGAGCTTCGCCGCGTCGGCCACAAAAAAATCATGCGGCACTTGAATGAGAATGCCCGCGCCATCGCCCGTGTTCGGCTCGCAACCAACCGCGCCGCGATGATCGAGGTTCGCCAAAATTTGCAGTGCATCTGAAACCAGCTTGTGGGATTTTCTGCCCTTTATGTCAACGACGAAACCGAGTCCGCAAGCGTCATGCTCGAATTGCGGGTCATAAAGCCCCTGTTTCGGCGGCGCGGAAATTTGAGTTTGCGCGGGCCGTTCTTTTTCATTTTGTTGCGTCAGGTGGTTCGTCATCTGTGACAATAAGCCGTCGTTCCATTATTTTTTACCCAAAATTCACCGCCGTGCAATAAATGTTTTCGGGAAATTGCGGATTTATTCATTAGAAATTTATTTTTCCCGCGCATTTGCATTAGCCGGACAAAATCGCCGCCGCAAAAATAACCTGTTACCTTTCCGCCGCCGCGTAAATATATCAGTGAAATGCTGAATGATGACTTGAACCTTTTGCGGGAATTCGCCCGCAATAATTCCGAGGAAGCGTTCGCCACCCTCGTGTCGCGCCACGTCAATCTCGTCTATTCCGTGGCACTGCGGCAGGTGCGCGACCCGCATCTGGCCGGGGAAATCACGCAAGCAGTCTTCATCATTTTGGCGCGCAAGGCGGATAAATTGCCACAGCACGCTGTGCTGGCCGGCTGGCTTTGCCGCACGGCGCGCTACGCGAGCGCCAACGCGCTGACCATTCAACGGCGGCGGCAACACCGCGAACAGGAGGCGTATATGCAATCCACTTTGAATGAAGCCGAACCCATGCATGAAGAAACCTGGAATCAAATCGCCCCGTTGCTGGACGGCGCGATGGAACAGCTCGGCCAGAAAGATCACGACGCGCTCGTGCTGCGGTTTTTTGAAAACAAAACTTTTGCGGAAGTTGGCGCAAATTTGGGCGCGAGCGAGGACGCGGCGAAAATGCGCGTGAACCGCGCGCTGGAAAAGCTGCGGAAATTTTTCACGAAACGCGGCGTGAGTTCGACCACGGCCACCATCGCCGGAACGATTTCCGCCAATTCCGTTCAAGCCGCGCCGATTGGTTTGGTCAAAACAATTTCTGCCGTTGCAATTTCTAAAAGCGCGGCGGTTTCAACATCAACCTTAACCCTCATCAAAGGAGCATTGAAAATTATGGCATGGACAAAAATGAAAACAGCAGTTGTCGTCGGCGCGGGCGTGTTACTCGCAGTGGCCGGTGGAACAGAAATTTATAAAATACAGCAATCAAAAATCGGGGTGAGTTATTTCCCGAGAGACTCATGGGCATCCAGCGGATTTGCCACTCCAGAGGCTACGATTAAATCGTTTATGTGGGCTAAGAGCGCCGGCGATATAAAAACCGTTCTGGATATTGCCACTCCAGAAATGAGGCAGGAAGTGGAAGAACAGTATTTCAAAAACAAATCCGATCAGGAGAGGTCTGCTATCCTGATTGAAAACGTAAAAGATGTCACGGGAGTCCGAATTCAAAAGAAGCTGGTTCTCTCCGATGATTGGGTCGTTTTACAAATCCACTTCGATGGAATGCCAAAGAATACCCATTCAAAAGTGACAATGAGGAAGATTGACGGTGAATGGAAGGTTTCCAGCGTAGAGGAACAAAAATGAAGAGCTGGCATTTTTTCTTAACTCGCATCGCAAACCATTTTACACGCCGCCCGCTGCGACGGAGATCGTCTACGTGTTCGGAACTCACGAATACAGCGCGGTCGACCTTGCCACATATCTGTCGAAGAAGCTCGGCAAGGAAGTGAAGTTGGTCAACGTGCCAGTCTCGGGGGTGTCGGATGCAATCCAGCAAGGCGGCATGGGCGCGTCGATGGCGAATCTCCTCCAAGAGATGTATGAGGGTATGACAAAGGGATTGTTCGGCGTCGAGCCGGGTCACCGGATCGAAAAGGGAACCACGACGCTTGATCCGCACTTGGCCAAATGGAAACAGCAGCATTCGCACGGCGGCGTCAACGAGGCAACTCGCAATGACAGGACTTCGGGCAAAGCGAATGACCAGTGAGTTTTACATGAGATTTTCGTCATCTGACACACACTTTTCAGCCATTTACATTAACTTTTCGGCAGGTCGCACGGACTTTTTGGCGATTGACGTGAACTTTTAGTTGCTTTGCACCGGCTTTTCGACGACACGCACGAAGTTAAACGATATCAGCGTTGCAGGTCGCCGGGATTTTCGGGGATACCCGGATCGTCCAGTATCTGAACGGCGCTGGCCGGGCCAAGGTCGGTCCAGTCTTTGAGCGCCCA
>JBEKZT010000070.1:0-8854 GCA_049509595.1 Verrucomicrobiota bacterium | reverse complement strand
ACGAAGACGGTGATTCAGAGACAAATGTTATCCGATACGGCGTTGATATAATCGACTTTAATACACGGGGCAGCATAAAAAACGCGGCTCCCACCGGCATCAATTCCAAGGTGGCTTGGGTAGGTGGGTCTTTCACGCCTGACGGAAAGCGGCCGCTGCTCTTCTGCCTGACCGCGATTGAAAATTCGAAGCCTTTCCTCAAAGTCACATCCATCGACTTGTTTTCCTGCAAAAATCGAAGCGCCGGCGTCATTCTGGCAATGACGACAGGCCGGTCTGGGCTGATGAAGTGAAGCCGCTTTTGCAGACGCATTGATGCATATCCGCCAGTCGGCATCTTGATTCGGTTGGCGGGCTTACTTCAATTGGCAGCCGGTGTCGTCTGTTGCAATCGCTTGATGTCCTCAAGCGCCGCCAGGTCGGTCGAATCATCGCCACTGTCGAAATAAGCAGATGTCGGCAAAGCGCTCCGCCATTTCCAATATTCGACGTGCCCGTCGGCGAATGCGAGCGTGTCGCCATTCCGATGCCGCCATGCCGGAATATTTAACCAATTATTAATCGTGGCCGAATAAAGAAAATGTCCGTCATCAATCGACGAAATGTCTTCCTCCAGAAAGGTGAGCGCCGTGGATGGTTTCTGGATTTGACTTGTTTGATGCACCGGCTTAACGCCGTATTGATCCGTGTCCGCCAGTGGCCCGCCCATGTAACAACTCAGGGAATAACTTCGCAACGTTGGTAGGCTGGTGCCCAAAACCAAACTGTGATCAGTGGGACACCGGTAAGATTGGATGTTTTTCTCATAGGGGTAAATTGAGCCGCTCGTAATAGTCGTTATGTTCGTGTCCAGACCGGCGTTACCCGTTACCCAAGAGTTTGACGGACTTTCAGCCACATTACCCGAGCGAAAAGCCCAGTCGTTTGATGCCAAAAGGCCTCCATTTTCGTCGGCATACATTTGCCAGCCAAGATTAAGTTGCTTTTGATTGTTCAGGCAAATGGTACGGTTCGCTTTCTCCTTTGCCATCGAAAGCGCCGGTAATAACAGTGCCGCCAGAATCGCGATGATGGCAATCACCACCAGCAATTCAACCAAAGTAAATCCCTGCCGGGAATTCATTTTTAGTAAGACATCGTCGCTGCCGACTCGTTTTATAATTTTTTGCGACCAGCTGTCATTGGCCCAAATTTTCACTGCACACCCACCAAATCGACGCGAATTTTCTGGCTGAATTGTGCTGTCATTGCCTGTGTCCGAGTTGTGATTTTCAGCGGCATATTCTGATCATCATTCATATCCACGATCATGCCGAGTGCCGGGTTAAACCAAAACTCGCCTGAAATCTTCCCATTTTTGATTTCAACTACCACCCCTAATGCCGTTGAAATACTTTTGGTCGAAATATCGCCCGTAACTTCAATGTGTGCGCATTGACGGTCGCCATGCTGCTCCCAGTCTTTGAAAGTATATTCCATGTCCAGCGTCAAAACACCAATAGTGCTGTTCACGTCCTTTTTCAACGGCCAGCTATCGCCGATATTTACCGGGTGGTCCGGCATCGCATCGGCAAATGAAGCGTATTGTTTGAGTGTGTCTTCACTGAACATTTGCTTGAACATGGCTTGTTGTTGCGGTTTTACCGTGGCGGCAATGCGATTCATTAATTCGTCGACGCCTTCGATTTTTTCCACTTTGCCATTCGTATCGGTAAAATATTGAAGGCGCGTGCCAATCATCGCGCGCAGTATTGGCGCGACTGGATTATTGGCGTCTTGTGCCGGACTTTGTGTGGAATCGAAGCTGAACACGTTACGATCGCCTTGAAAGATATCCATTGTTTCGTCGTCAAATGTTAGTTCCAATTGCCGGCCTCCATTATCAAGTTCCTTGAGCACGGAAAAATCAAAATCCTGAGCGATCTTTACTTCCTGTGTGACAGGCTGGGGCTGATTGGGGACGTCTGTTTTGGTGGTTTGATCCAATTCCATATGAAGGGAATATTTCTTGCCGACCGTCCATTTAATTTTCATTTCCACTGGACTGGCAGGGGTGGCTGTCGCACTGCCGGAATCGGCGTTGTTTCCCGATTGAGTCGCCGCATTTTTGGATTTTGAACAACCGGACAATAACACGCAGCCGGTCAGGGCAAAAAGTGAGACGATGACAGCAAGTTTTTTCATACGATTTTATTTATTCCGATAGTCCATTGAACGTTCACAAATGAGATGCTTTGCACACTTGTTTTGGATTTAAAAAAGGTAATTGACACAACCAAAAAGGAGAAAATAAAAACAAAGATTTTGGTGCTGGAAATTCATGGCGTTCTTTACAATGAAGCGCCGCTGGACGGAACTTGTCCAGCTTAATTTACTTTTCCACGCGAGCAGTTCAATCAGTCATTCCTACGGAATGCCTGTGAATATCGTGTGAAATGTGTAGCAGACTGACATCAAAATATCATCTTGGATAGCGACAAATGGGCACTTTACAAATAAAATCCTCTATACATTTTATGAAAACTTCGTTTTCCAAGCTCGCCATGGTACTGCCAGATAAATTTCACTGGTATTGTATCCAAATGCATTTCGGCAGTCGTTAAAATGAGGGTGATATTTTTAGCAACCGCGAAGTTTATGAAATTGATTGGAAACTGTTTTGCCATCGCCGTGCTGCTGGTAGCGGTTAGTTCTGAAGGTTTCGGTGAAGCCGCCCTGCGCCAGACGTTGAACTTCAATCGCGAATGGAATTTTCAACTGGGCGATTTTCCAGCCGCCTCGGCTGCGACATTTGATGATGTGAAGTGGGATTCGGTCGGCCTGCCTCATTCCTTCAGCGAGCCGTATTTTGCCTCGTCGAAGTTTTATGTCGGCTACGGCTGGTATCGAAAACATTTTGCCGTGCCGAAAGCATGGCGAGGCAAACGCATCAACTTGGAGTTCGATGGCGTTTTTCAAGTGGCGGAAATATTTGTGAACGGCCGACGAATTGGCGAGCACAAGGGCGGTTATACCGGCTTTACCTTTGACATCACTGATGCGGTGAAGACCGGCGATAATGTTGTGGCCGTGCGCGTGAACAATTTATGGAACGCCCAGATTGCGCCGCGCGCCGGCGAGCATACTTTTTCCGGCGGGATTTATCGCAATGTGCGACTTGTCGTCACCGCACCGTTGCATGTAGCGTGGTATGGCACGTTCGTTACCACACCGCAGGTGTCAAAGGAATCCGGCACGGTAAATGTAAAGACCGAAATTGTGAACGACTCCGGCAAGTCCAAATCGGCGGCAGTAAAAACTGAAGTGCTTGACGCCGACGGCAAGATCGTGGCAGAAATGGAATCCACTCAAACCGTCGCGGCGAATGCAACTTCGATTTTCGACCAAACTAGCGCCACCATCGCCAACCCAAAGCTCTGGCATCCCAATCATTCCTATCTTTACTCGGTAAAAACGACGGTGCTGGATGACGGTAAGGCCGTGGATGATTTCACGTCGCCGCTCGGTTTTCGCTGGTTCAAATTTACGGCGGATCAGGGATTTTTTTTGAACGGGGAGCATTATTATTTCAAGGGTGTGAACGCGCATCAGGATCACGCCGGCTGGGGCGATGCGGTAGCGGACAGTGGATTTTATCGCGACGTAAAAATGGTCAAAGATGCGGGGTTTGATTTCATCCGCGGCTCGCATTATCCGCACGCACCGGCTTTCGCCGATGCGTGCGACCGGCTGGGCATTTTGTTTTGGTCGGAAAATTGTTTCTGGGGCACGGCACCGTTCAAGAACCCGTGGGGCGCGAGCGCCTATCCGCCGCAGCTAGAAAACCAACCGGGTTTTAACAAGAGTGTGAAAGACAGTTTGAGGGACATGATTCGCATCAACCGCAATCATCCGAGCATCATCGTCTGGAGCATGGACAACGAAGTATTCTTCACGGAAAAATCCACATTGCCTCGGGTGCGCGAACTGCTCAAGGAAACCGTCGCGCTTGCGCACGAACTGGATCCCACGCGCCCGGCCGCAATCGGCGGATGCCAACGCGGTGAGATTGATAAACTTGGTGACGTGGCGGGCTATAACGGTGACGGTGCGCGGTTGTTTTTAAATCCCGGTATTCCCAATGTCGTGACGGAATATGGATCTACGATGGCCGACCGGCCGGGCAGCTATGAGCCGGGCTGGGGCGACCTTCAGGAGGAGGAATTCGCCTGGCGTAGCGGTCAGGCGCTCTGGTGCGCGTTTGACCATGGCAGCATCGCCGGACGCAATTTTGGCGCCATGGGTATGATTGATTATTTTCGCTTGCCGAAGCGCCAGTGGTATTGGTATCGCAACGAATACAAACACATCCCTCCGCCAGATTGGCCGACGAATGGCGTTCCCGCCGGACTGAAATTAACCACCGACAAAATGCTTTTGAAAAATGTGGACGGCACCGACGATGCGCAACTCATCGTCACCGTCCTGGACGCCAACGGCAAAGCGATCAACAACTGTCCGCCCGTGACACTGACGATTGAATCCGGCCCGGGCGAATTTCCGACGGGTCCATCCATCACGTTCGCGCCAGATTCGGATATCGCCATCCGCGACGGTCAGGCGGCGATTGAATTCCGTTCCTATTACGCCGGGGAAACAGTTATCCGCGCCACATCGCCGGGATTGAAGGACGCGACGGTTGAAATAACGTCGCTCGGCGAACCCACATTCATTCCGGGCCAAACACCTCCGGTGAAGACGCGTCCGTATGTGCGTTTCACAGGCTCAAGAGTGGCAAATCCACCCACCAGCTTCGGCCGCGAAAATCCGACTCATGCCAGCAGCGAAGCGCCCGGCCACAGCAGCTGGCTGGCGAACGACGGCAATGTGGCGACTTTCTGGCAGGCTGTCGGAGATGACACGAATGCATGGTTGCGGGTGGACTTAGAGCGCATCGTGACCGTCAGCAAAATCAGGTTGACGTTTCCGACGGAAAGCAACTGGCGTTACCGGATCGAAATCTCCGATGACGGCAGCAGTAATTGGCGGCTCGTCGCCGACCAAACCAAAACCATTAGCATTAAAAAAGTCCGAAACGATGATACACAGCCAGGTGTGCGCGGGCGTTTTCTGCGTGTGAAATTCACCGGCCTACCGGGGCAGCCCGCCGCACTGGCGGAGGTAGAGGCATTAGGGACTTTAGAATGATGGTAGTGTTGTAATATAGGACTTACTTGAATCCTCGCCAAAATTTAAATCATGTCTTAATAAGAGTGGATTCGCACCTTCGCTATCAGCTGAAGTTTAGATCGTTAAGGGTTGTCGGCAGTCACCATTTTTCTATTCTGGAAACGTGAACGAATTCACGCACATTTTGGAACGGGTGGAGCACGGCGATCCAAAAGCCGCCGGGGAATTACTACCCATTTTTTACGAAGAATTCCGCCGTTTGACTTCGCAAAAAATGGTGCAGGAAGGAGATCAGCTTTTTAGTCGCTGCAGGTGCTTTCAACGAACCGGCCACGGCTGCCGCTTGGAAATGAAAAACTTCTGTTCGCCTCGTGAACGTGTTACGTGTGAAGGTTGCATGAATCTTCAAATTGAGTAAATTACCGTCCACAGGGGCGCAGGGAGCACCCAGACTCAATAAAATTGGATCAGTGGTTCAATGGAAAGTAATTCCTAAAAAATATGGACAAAGAAGAAAGAAAAGTTGAAACAACCCACATTTTGGAAAAAGAAACCATATCGCCACCGCCACGAAAAAAGGTAAGCAAGCTGAAATATCTTGCGGGCATGGCGGGGTTGGTTTTCTTCGTCGTGATAATTTTTTATTACTTTCATTTCGTAGCGCCCTACGAATCCACCGATGACGCGTTCATTGACGGCTACGTCACCATGATCAGCCCGCGTGTGCCGGGTCAGGTCACGCGGCTGCTGGTCACGGACAACCAAGAGGTTAAGGAAGGTGACGTGCTGGTGGAAATTGATCCACGCGATTACGAGGCGAGCCTGTCCCAAGCCCAAGCCGATCTGGCAGCGGCGAGCAGTCAATCAGATCAATCCCAAGCACAGGTCAAAGTGAGCGAGGCTAAAGTCGCGCAGGCGCAGGCGGCGGTGACTGCCGCCGAAGCGGAGGCGCAACGGGCGAACGATGATCTCAAGCGTTACCAGTCCGTTGAAAGCCGCGCCGTGTCCAAGAGCGCGGTTGATCTGGCACAAGCCCAGGCGCGATCCGCCGCCGCCAATCTGGCGGCCGCATACAGTCAGACCAACGCCGCCGAAGCGGAAGTGGTCTTGAGCGAAGCCGTCATCGAGACTGCAACTGCCGCCGTCCAGCAGGCCGAGGCAAAACTTCAACAGGCCGAACTGAATCTTTCCTACACAAAAATTATTGCACCAATGGATGGGCGAGTCACCGCCCGCACAGTGCAAGCCGGAAATTATGTTCAACCCGGCCAAGCGTTGTTGGCACTGGTGCCGAAGGACGTTTGGGTGGTTGCCAATTTCAAGGAAACACAGTTGACCTACATGAAGCCGGGACAACCGGTTGAATTGACTGTGGACGCTTATCCCAAGCGGAAGTTCAAAGGCAAGGTGGACAGTTTGCAAGCTGGGACTGGCGCGCGGTTCAGCCTGTTGCCGCCGGAAAATGCGGTCGGCAATTATATCAAAGTGGTGCAGCGCGTGCCGGTGAAGATTGTTTTTGATGAAGAGCTGCCAACCAACTTGGACATCGCACCGGGCATGTCTGTCGTGCCGAATGTGAAAGTCAAATGAGCGATACGGCGTCCAGTCCGGCGGTCGAATGGCGTCCGCGCGCCAATCCGTGGCTGATTGCGCTGGCGGTGATGCTGGCGACTTTCATGGTCATCTTGGATACTTCAATTGCAGTCGTGGCGCTGCCCTACATCGCGGGGAATCTTGGCGCGACGCAGGACGAATCCACCTGGGTGCTGACGAGCTATCTTGTGGCCAACGCAATCATCCTGCCGGCCAGCACATGGTTCTCCAGTTTTTTTGGGCGCAAACGGTTTCTGATCGGCTGCACGATTATTTTCACGGCGGCTTCATTGCTTTGCGGCCTGGCCACGAGCATGACGATGTTGGTGCTTGCCCGCGTCTTGCAAGGCTTGGGCGGCGGAGCCATGCAGCCGTTGTCGCAGGCCATCTTGCTGGAAAGTTTTCCGTCGGCCAAGCGCGGCGCGGCTACGGCCTTGTTTGGCATCGCCATTGTGGTCGCGCCAATTATTGGCCCGACGCTGGGCGGATGGTTGACAGACAACTGGTCGTGGCGCTGGACTTTTTACATCAATCTGCCCGTGGGATTGCTCGCGTTTTTTTTGATGTCATGGCTGGTGGAAGACCCCCCTTACATTCGGAACAAGCAGCCGGGACGCTTTGACGGAATGGGATTTGCGCTAGTGGCGCTGTTTCTTGGAACATTGCAAATCATCCTCGACAAGGGGCAGGATGCGGACTGGTTCTCGGCCATCTGGCTGCGCTGGTTTGCGGTAATTTCCGGTTTGTCCTTGATTGGATTTATCGTGCGCGAACTGACCGCTAAAAATCCGCTCGTGGATTTGAGCGTTTTCAAAAACCGCAACTTCGCCGTGAGCTGCGGCTTGTTCGGCCTGTTCGGCTTCGCGCTGTATGCGCTGATTACGCTACAACCTTTGTTTCTTCAGTCACTGCTGGGTTATAGCGCCTTTGATGCCGGATTGAGTGTCAGCCCGCGCGGAGTCGGCGCGTTTGCCGCGCTGTTTTTTGTCGGCGCGCTGGTGGGCAGGGTTGATTCGCGGCTGCTGGCCGGACTCGGATTTGCGGCGGTTGGGCTGGCCAGTTTTCTTTTATGCCGGTTGAGTTTGCAAATGACGATCAGCAGCGTCGTCCCGGCAAATATGATCGCCGGATTCGGCATCGGTTGCATTTTCGTACCGTTGACCACGCTGTCGGTCGGAACGTTGCGCAACGAACAGATCGGCAATGCCTCCGGCCTCCAAAATCTGATCCGCAACATCGGCGGCAGCATCGGCCTTTCCTTTGTTTCCACCCTGCTGCAACGCTATTCGCAAATCCATCAGTCCATGATGGCTGGGCAGATGTCCCCGTTGAATCCCATATACCAGCAAAAATCAGTAGCGCTTCAAAAAGTATTCGAGCAACAGTTCAGCCCGACGGACGCCCTGGCGCGGGCACACGGTTTTCTTTACCACACATTGCTCCAGCAGTCCGACTATTGGGCGTTTGTGAATGTGTTTCTCGTGGTCGCCGGTTTTTGCACGGTGAGTATTTTGTGCGTGTTAGTTTATGAAAAGCCACGGAAGATTCACGCCGTGGCCATGAGCGATTAGAGGCCAACGACGATATGAAACAACTCCTTCTCATTGATCAAGAGTATGGCGCGGGTGCCAGCACCATCGGCGAAAAACTCGCCCAAAAGCTGGGCTGGAATTTTTTCGACCAGGTGCTGACCGATGAAATCGCGCGGCTGGCGAAAATTCCGGCGGACGTCTGCGGGCACCGCTTGGAAAGAAATGATCCCTTTCTCCAGCGATTGGTCAATGTCATCTGGCGCGGGAGTTTTGACCGGAACCTGCCGTCGCCCGATCTGGCCATTTTAGACTCCACCCGGCTGGCTTCTTTGCTTCAACAAGTGATCGAACAGACCGCTGAAAAGAAACCGTGCGTGATTGTGGGACGCGGCGCGCCATTTTTTCTGCGCAACCGCACCGACATCTTTTGCGTGTTTCTGTATGCTTCGCGTAAACTCAAGTTCCGGCGGATACTCAAACGCGTCGGCAACGAGGCGGAGGCCATCAATTTGGTGGATACCATTGATGAGGATCGCCGGAAATTTGTGAAACACCAGTAT
>JBEKZT010000007.1:0-20420 GCA_049509595.1 Verrucomicrobiota bacterium | reverse complement strand
ATGAGCAATCTGGATATTGCCGAGCGGCGCCTGCCACAGGACGGTCGCATGCGCGTCAAAGTGAGTGGCAAGGACTACGATTTGCGCGTCTCCGTCTTACCCACGGTTCACGGCGAGAAAATTGTTTTGCGCGTTCTGGATAAAACCAACTTGTCCGCAAGTGTTGATAAACTCGGCTTGGACCCCGAAACATTTAAACAATTCAGAAACGCCATTGACGCGCCGCACGGCCTCATTCTCGTAACCGGCCCGACAGGTTCAGGTAAAACCACGACGCTTTATTCCGCGCTCAACGAACTGAACAATCCGATTTACAACATCGTCACCGTCGAAGACCCGGTGGAATTCCAGATTGCCGGTATCAATCAAGTGCCGACCAAAAAAGAAATCGGCCTGACTTTCGCCAGTGCGCTGCGTTCCATTTTGCGGCAAGACCCGGACATCATAATGATTGGCGAAATCCGCGACACGGAAACCGCCGAAATCGCTATCGAAGCTGCGCTGACCGGCCATCAAGTGCTCAGCACCATGCATTGCAATGACGCGCCCGGTGCGATTGCGCGCCTCGACGACATGGGCATCGCCCCGTTTTTGATTTCTTCATCCGTGATTCTCTCGTGCGCGCAACGCCTCATTCGCCGCATTTGCTCGCATTGTAAAGAGCCGGTCACGTATCCGCCAAAAATGTTTGAAGACCTCGGCATTGATCCTGCAATGTTTACCGGCATGCAACTATTTCGCGGTCATGGCTGCGAGCGTTGCAAAAATTCTGGCTACTTGGGACGCATGGCCATCATCGAAGCCATGACGATGAGTGACCAAATCCGCAAACTCATCATCGCCCGCGCCAACACTCGCGAACTCGCCAAGGTCGCCATCAGTCAGGGGATGCGCACATTGCGCATGGCCGCGCTCGACCGTGCGCGCGAGGGCGTTTCCACACTCGAACAGGTTCTCGTGATGACGTCGGCGCAGTGAGCGCGCAAGACGGTTTAGAATTTCCGCTGCGGCATTTCGAACAACTGGGGACCTTGCAATAGCCACGGCGGCGGTTTGGGCGACCACGCCGGAGGGGTTTGGGGTTGCGTGCTTTTTTGAGCCACAATCCCTGGCAAAGGCGTCAAACCGGTTGGTGTTGCAATTTCGCTGTTCAACGGCGTAAACGAAGCTCCGGCATCATTATTTTTTTCAGGGCCAAAAATTGGGTCGGAAGAATTTTCAAGATATTGATCCACAGGCGTCGCAGACGAAAGTGGAGTCGGCGCCTGAGCGGGCTCAAGCAACTCCTTAAAGGGATCAGGATCCATTGCCGTTTGTTGAGCGATTGTGGGTGTTTGCAGCGGCAGTGTAAATTTTTGAGGGCCTGAGTTTACACTTTTGCCAGCAAATAAATCGATTTTTGGGGCGGTTACAAACGAATTCATATTCATGACCGGCGACGAATTTGCCAAATCCGAGCTTATCAGATTGGGCAAACTGGTATTCGGCGAATTGTCCCGGTTGTGCGAATTCCACCACGAATCTGAACCACTGGATTGAAAACCGTTTGTGTCGCCTTGCATTTGCCTTTCAGTAAAGCGTTCGATTGCAGTTAAATTTTGCCTTTGGCCGGCGGCATTGCGGTCAGGAATTCCAAGAATTTTTTCCGGCGTGTTGACACCGAGAATTTCCGCAGGTGTCATAAAGACCCAATTCTTTCGGTTATCCAGCATCTGCTGAAGCGTGTCTCCTCCCGACGCTGAAGGAGCCGGAATGGCCGGTGCTGAAGGAGCCGCACCTGATCCATTCACGCTAAATGAAGACGGGGCCTGAAAAGCATCGTTCAAATCCGGAGTTGAACTGCCAGTCACATTTTTTAAATCCGCCGCGCTGCCGTTGTCGGGCGAAGAAAAAAGAATCGGCTGGCTGCCTTGTTGAGCCTCTGACGGGAGCGTGAATACAACCGCGACGCTAAGCAACAACAGTTTAAAATTTGAAAGGCGCATACTCATCTTAGCTTAAAATCATAACGCAAATTATCGTGCGCGTCAAAACTGAATTTACTGCCGTTCGTATTCACCCTTGCTGATTTTTTTAAGCACGGTGAATCCTGCCTTTTTTGCGTCCGAGATGGAAAGCGGCTTGAGTTTGGTCGGCGTATTGAATGCGGAAATGATTTTGCGCACTGGCTTTTTGCACGCTGGACATTTCGTCAACTCCGGCACGTTTACCGGACGACGTAAAGTGAACCGCCCGCCGCAAACCTTGCAGTCGCCTTTGCAAAGCTCGTATTCATAGAGCGGCATAAAAGATTTAAATCAAATCCTTTGCCTTTCCACTATGCTTTCGCGCCGCGTCATTTGTTGACTCCCATTTTGTCTGGGCAACTTTGAGTTTGGGATGCGACACAAACAAATGCCAAATCACCGCCTGAAACGCTTCGCTATGTGGCGTAACATGCATCAGATTAACAGTCGGCACGATGACGCACGCGGTCGCTTCCTTCGCCGTGTAACCGCCGTCGCGCCCGACGATGCCGATGACGGACGCGCCGACTTTTTTCGCGAGTTGAATCGCACTGACGAGATTCGGACTAACGTTTTTTTCAAGGTTACCGCCGCCGACGGAAAGAATCAGCAGTCCGTCTTTTGTATTGATACGGCTGCCTTTAAGCCATTCGGAGAAAACCGTCGCCCAACCTTCATCGTTCGTGCGCGCTGTAAGTTCGGAAACGTTGTCCGTCGGCGCGTAGGCCTCGAAGCCGCAGATTTTTCGGAAGTCATTCACCGCGTGGCCGGCATTGCTTGCGCTGCCACCCACGCCGAGAATGAAAAGTCGTCCGCCGTGTTCGCGGATTTTTGCCAGTTCGTCCGCACATTTTTCAATCGCGTCCGCATTCAATTGCGCGGTGACTTGCTGGACTTCGGCTAAAAATTCTTTGGCAAAGCTCATGGTGATTTTGATTGTAACAACGATTCCAATTCCGCCAAGCCCGCAGGTGAACCCATTTCGTAAAAGCGTTCCGGCACTTCATAACCGGCCAGTTGTTTTTCACGAATGAGTTTAGCCATGACTTCGGCGAGATCTAAAATCTGGTCGGCAGAATAAGAATCGAAAACCGACGCTTTGAACAAGCTCAATCCGTAGTCAATGTGCCGCATTTCCGGCGAACGAATTTTTTTGTCATAAACCACAATTTCGCCGCCAGCGAACACGACATTGCTCGTGTCGTATTTGCCTTCGTTGCGATAAACCGTCATCAAACCAAGTTTGCCGCTGTGATGAAAAAATTCCGCGAGAGGCGCATAATCAATCGGCAAATATGAATCGCCGTAAAGCACGAAAAATTCTTTACCGAGCAACGGTAGCGCGCGTTTGATCGCGCCGCCCGTCCCGAGAAGTTTTTCACCGTCGAAGGAATAATCCAGTTTGACGCCGAACGCCTCGTTGCCAAAATCGCGCTGTATCATTTCGCCAAGATGGCCGATGCACAAAACAGCGCGGCGGATTCCGCGTGCGTGAAGCAATTTTAATTGATGCGCCAAGAATGGTTTGCCCGCGACGGGCACGAGCGACTTGGGAATTTTTCCCGTGATGGGCCGCAGCCGCGTGGCGAGTCCGCCCGCGAGAATGGCGACGGGAATTTGGGGAAGCGGAAGGCTCATGGAATAATCAAGCTGACGGCTCATGATCAACAGCATCTCGCTTCGCTGCTAAACGTTTTCGCCGCCAAAAAAGCAAATAGGCTATTCCCGAGACAAGCATTCCTGGCGACAGCCATCCCAAAAATGCGAAGGCTAAAAACTGCGGCCCTTCAAAACAACTATCCGACAAACTCTTGTCAATGTGCCAGTATAAATACTGGCCAAGCAGGACAGAACAAAATGAAAAGGCGGCTGATGCGATCCACGCAAAAACGACGCCTCGCCAAAATCGTCCTGTGCGCAATACATACAGAAACGGCATAGCGACACACAAAACAAAGAATGCTATGAACTGAATCCATGAAATAAATGAGTTTAGCGTTTGTGTGCTCATAGCAGACTATCAACAACTGGCATAATTAATTTTGACGGTTTGCTTTCCGTTTATTCAAACAGTTCATCGCCTCGGCATAAAATTTCACGAGATGACAAGTTTCGTTCCTTCAAAATCAAAACGGAAGCGGACTTCCTTCAAGCCGCATTGCTGCATTGCGTGGCGCAGCTTCGCTTTGTCCTCCGCGTAGAACATCAAAAATCCGCCCCCGCCCGCGCCGATCAATTTTCCGCCGAGCGCGCCGCTGGCCATCGCGAGGTCATACCATTCGTTGATTTTCGGATTGCTCATACCGCCGCTGCGTTGTTTTTTGCGCTGCCAGTGAATGTCCATCAGCCGCGCGAACTCGGCGAGATCTCCGCTTTCGAGTGCGACCTGACTTTGCAAGCCGAGGTCTTTGACGAAATGCAGATTCTCAATCATGGACTTGTCGTCCGATTTCGATTTTACATCCTGCTCCTTCAAAATCGCCGAAGCGCTGCGCGAATAACCGGTAAAAAACAAAAGCAGATTGTCCTCCAGATTATCGCGCGTCTCCTTGGAAAGTTTCAGCGGCCACGCCTTGACTTTTCCGTTCTCCAAAAAATTGAAACAGGTGATGCCGCCATAAGCCGCGATGTATTGATCCTGTTTGCCAATCGGTTCTTTGAGGCGATCTATCTCGATTTCGCACGCCTGCGCCGCGAGTTCGGCAGTATGCACGAGATTTTTTTTGTGCGCGTGTAATGCCTTTAGCAGCGCGGTCGTGAAACTGCCGGACGAACCGAGTCCCGTTCCCGACGGAATATCCGCCATCGAAGTCATTTCCAGCGAACGCCCGTCCACGCCGACGAACGCGAACGCTTCGCGGATGATTGGATGCTTCAATTTCGTCGCATCCGGCACGCGCTCTAGTTCCGAATATTTCACAATCAAGTCCGGCACGAACGTGTCGTGCAGCGTGATGTAAACGTAGCGGTCAATCGCCGCCGCGATAAGGAAGCCGCCGAATTTTTCGTAATACGACGGTAAATCTGTCCCGCCGCCGCCGAGCGTGACGCGGAGTGGTGAGCGCGCGATGATCATAAATTTTTTAGCCCGCTTTTTTCGTAAATCGTTTCAACAATCTGAAGCGCCGCGCGTGCTTCGGCAAGTCCGGCGTCGGGTTTGCGATTCAATTGAACGTCCTCTTCAAACTTCGTCATTTCAATTTTCCACGATTCGTCTGCGCCGGGAAATTCATAAACCTTCGTGTCGGGAATTCCCATCTCCGGCCTCATCTGAGAATGAAAAAGTTTTTCCACGCCGTAACTGCCTCCGAGACCTTCGATGTGCAGTTTCGTATGCCTTCCATAAATCTCAAATGAAAAAAGATTTTTCCATTCCGTGCAACTGACGTGCAGCCACGCGGTCTGGCCTTTGTCCGTTTGCAAACTCAAAAACGCATTGTCGTCCACCGGCATTTTCCAAAAATAAGTTTCCGCGTGGCCGTCAATTTTTTTGAAGTCGCCGAGAAACCAGCCGGCCAAATCAATCAAATGAATTCCCTGGTCAATCAATTCGCCGCCGCCGGAAAGTTTCGGATCCGCGCGCCATTCCTTGTCATAACCGATGCGCCCGCCGTGGCCGTAGCGCGCGCGGATGAACATCAACTCGCCCATCATGCCCGACGCAAAAATCTCGCGCGCCATTTGAAACGCCGGATGATAACGATGATTGAAACCGACGCGCACGCAGACGCCGTGCTGTTTTTCGAGCGCGATCAGTTCGTCAATCTGCTTCACGTAAATGGCCGCCGGTTTTTCAACGATGATGTGCTTGCCCGCGCGGATCGCGGCGGCGGAAATTTTTGCCAGTTCAGAGTTGATCGTGGCGACAATCACCGCGTCCACCTGCGGATCGGTGACGGCGATTTTGTAATCAGAGATCGCGCGGGCGGTTTGCGAAATTTTTGCGAGTTCTTCCGCGCGCGCCAGATTGGTGTCGCACGCGACGACGAGTTTTGAACCGGTGGGCAAACCGGCCAGCCGTTTTTTTCCGATCAAACCGCAGCCGATGATGGCGTAATTCATTTTTGTTTCGTTAAATGATTGAACCGTTGAATTGTTAAATCGGTTCCACGATTCAACCATTTAACCATTCAACGATTCCCCCAATTTTTTCCACGATCCTTCGGCACGATGCGGCGCAGCGTGTAAATGTCGCCGCCCAGATCGCCCTTGAATTCGTGGAGTTTTTCCCACGGATCCCATTGCGCGCTGATGAGCTTGCCGGTGATGCCGTCGCTTTCCGCGCTCGCCAGATAAACGGCCACGCTTGCGCCGAGTTCGAGTGGCACCGCGCCCTTTTCTTTCCAAGTTTTGTTTTTTTCGAAAAAGACGGCGCCAACTTTTTCTGCACCGGCCGCGAGAACTTCGTCAACGAGCCGCGTCGCGAGCGCGCCGGGTGCGATGGCGTTCACGTCCACGTGAAATAGTTTCAATTCTTCCGCAAGCGTTTCCATCAATCGAACGACCGCCGCTTTGGACGCGGCGTAGGCGCTGATGTTCGGCAGAGGATTCGTCGCGCCGCCGCCACTCAAAACCACGATTTTTCCGCGACCATTTTTTTTGAAATGCGGAATCACCGCGCGGCTCGGCAGCAAAACCCCGTAAAGATTTATTTCGAGCGCACGCTTCCATTCGTCGAGAGAAACGGATTCAGTCGCACCCATCGGCCCATAGATTCCGGCGTTGAGCACTAGCGCGTTGAGCGAACCGAGTTCGCGCAACGAAAAGGCGACGAGTTCGTTGACCTGCGCTTCGCTGGAGACGTCGCAGGTCTTGGCAAAAACTTTTTGGCCGGGAAATTTTTTGGCGAGTTCGTCACGCGTGGTGAGCAATTCTTTTTCGCCACGGGAACAAATCACGAGGTTCGCGTCTTCGCGCAGAAAATGTTCGGCGATGACTTTGCCGAGCCCCTGACTGCCGCCGGTGATGAGCGCGTTGACGTTTTTGAGTTTCATTTTAAGCGCGACCGACGGAAAGATGCTCGACTGCGGCAATGTTTTTCAATTCTTTTTCGAGAAAACGATTCGCGTCCACAAACACCGGCTGGCGCATTTGCGGAACAATTTTCGCCCAGTCGGCCTGACGAAACTGCGGCCATTCGGTGCAAATGGCGACGGCTTCCGCACCGTTTAATGCGACGGCGATTTCCGAAGCGAGTTGAATTTTGGAAAGTTCATCGGGCAAATTTTTCACCGCCGGATCAAAGGCGCTGACGTTTGCGCCCGCTCCCAAAAGTTGTTTGCACAATTCCACGGCTGCGCTGCGCCGGAGTGTGTCGGTGTTGGCCGTGTAAGTCAGGCCGAGGATGGAAATTTTTTTGCCGCGCAAATCGCCGAGACGCGATTGCAACCGGCGAAATGCCCAGCCGCGATGCAAGTCGTTGCTTTGCTTGATCGCGGGAATGACGGAAATCTTTTCGCCATTCGCTTCGGCGAGTTTGGTCAAAGTCACAACATCGCGCGCGAGCGTGCCGCCGGCGAAGGGGCCGCCCGGACCGAGATATGCTTTTGGTCCGATGCGCGGTTCGCTTTTGAGTCCAAGTGAAACCTCCTTCGCATCCGCGCCGCTGTGTTCGCAGAGGCGCGCGACTTCGTTGATGAACGTGATCGAAAGCGCGAGGAACGAATTGAGCGCGTGCTTGACCATTTCCGCCGATTCAGTGCGCATGAAAATAATTTGCGGCGTGAACGGCGCGAACAATTTTTCGAGCAGCGATTTTTTTGCATCGTCGCGGATGCCGATGATGGCGCGGTCGGCTTTTTCAAATGAATCAATCGCTTTGCCGAGCCGCAGATTTTCCGGCGAACAGGCGAAGTGAAACTGCAGAAATTCTTTTTCCAATTTCGCGCAGGTGCCGACGGGCAGTTGCGCGGAAATCAAAACGAGCGCGCCGTTCGGCAAGTGCGGCAACGCGCGGCGAAGATTTGCAAGAACGGATTCAACATCGGATTCGTCATTTTCATTGACCGGCGTGTCGTAAGTGAGCCACAGAATGTCCGCATTTTCGCAGGCTACTTTCGGATTGGTCGTGAAGGAAAGTTTTTTCGACGCAAGTCCGGCGGAAATCAATTCATCCAGCCCCGGCTCCAAAAGCGGCGCGTGGCCTGAATTTAATTTTGCGATGTTCGCCGCATCAAAATCGAGACCGGCGACTTCAAAATGTTTCGCGCAACACGCCGCCGTGACGTTGCCGAGATGCCAGAGGCCGAGGACGGTGACGTTCATTTGCGCTTTTCGTAAACCCACTGGTTTTGCTGCAACCATTGGAGCGTGCGGCCAATGCCTTGTTCAATCGTAAGCGAAGTTTTCCAGCCGGTGGCGCGGATTTTTTTGGTGTCGAGAAAAATAAACGGGTTATCGCCGATCCAGCCTTTGTTCCCACCGGTGTGTTCGAGTTTGGGCTTCAAGCCGAGCGTGGCGCAGATGAATTTGATTGAGTCGTTGACCTGCACGTATTCGTCGGTGCCGAGATTGTAAATTTCCACACGGTGCTTCGCTTTTTTTGCGGTGCCAAGATGGATGACGTGAAGCATCGCGCTCACGCAATCTTGCACATACAAATAACTTTTCCGCTGCAAACCGTCGCCGAGAACTTTCAGATGATCGGGATGGTCGAGCAGTTGTTTGTAAAAATCGAAGACATGGCCGTG
Source organism: Verrucomicrobiota bacterium (assembly GCA_049509595.1). GTDB lineage: Bacteria > Verrucomicrobiota > Verrucomicrobiia > Limisphaerales > UBA11358 > UBA11358. Next base: position 11,725 of record JBEKZT010000007.1, on the reverse strand, counting down.
TGTGTAGCGTTCGCCGAGAATGGAAACAAACCGGAAAATATAGCCCTCGAAACCGTAGCCTTCGCAGTAGGATTCGATCATGCCTTCGCCGGAAACTTTGGACGTGGCGTAAAGTGATGTCTGGATCGGGAACGGCGCGTTTTCGGGCGTGGGAATGATTTCCGCCTCGCCGTAGACGCTGCCGGTGGAACTGAACGCGATGCGTTTGATGCCGTTGGCGCGCATGGCTTCGAGGACGTGAAACGTCGCGGTGGTGTTTTGCTGCAAATCTTTCGACGGATGTTCGAGGCCGAAGCGCACGTCGGCATTCGCCGCGAGATGAAAAACAAAATCATGACCGGACATCGTTTTGGTGAGCGCGGGCAAATCCAGATTGTCGCCTTCGACGAGTTTGAAGTTGGAATTTTTCAGCGCGCCGGCCAGAAATTTTCTCTGGCCGGTGGAAAAATTGTCCCATGCGACGACGGCTTTGCCGTCCGCCAGCAGGCGGTCTACGAGATTGCTGCCGATGAAACCCGCCGCGCCGGTGACAAAAACTTTTTCCATGATTGGGGGCGAAGTTTAGTTTGAGTTGTTAATAGTCGCCAGCACTTTTGTCGTTCTTACGAAACGAATTAATTCCTGCCAAAGTAAAACCAAACTGTCCGTAGCAGCCATCAACCATTTTTTATTGCAATAGTTCGCCCGTTAGCGACATCCTTTTGGGGAGCATGGCCAAGAATTTTATTCTCAGTTGGTTGCACGCCTATGGTGATAGGCATAGAGGTTTAGGTATTGAACGATGCAATGATTGGGGTGGTCATACTGTCGCCGGATTATCACCAAATAGCTTGCTGGACGTCGGTTGTGGAGATGGAAGTTTTTTATTTCGTTATTTGAAGAATTTGCCACGTGAGTTTTACGGTGTAGAAGGCGCACCGCCGTTGAAATTTAAAGCTGAACAGCGTGGCATAAAAGTTTTCGGGTTCGATCTAAATGGACGATGGCCATTCGAGGATAACAAATTTGATGTAGTTTTCAGCTCACAAGTTATCGAACACTTACACAATACCCGTTTATTTACCGAAGAAATCTATCGTGTGCTTAAACCCGGCGGCACGGCCATCATCATGTCTGAAAATCTCTGCAGTCTGCTGAACTGTATGGCGCTTTGCCTCGGATACACGCCATTTCCTTTGATGCAACTTTGTGGCCGTTACCTTGGTAATCCGCTTGGTTTGCACTATAACGAGACGATTGCTGAACATCTTCCGATTGATCATCCGGCCTTTTCCGGTGTTTCCGGTCACGTGCGGGTGCTTACTGTGCGCCAAGCTCAGGAACTGTTTGCTCTTACCGGTTTTGATGCTGAAGTGCGTTCCATCAGTATACTTCCTTTTCCTGATTGGTTAAGCCGAATGTTGGAAAAAAAAATTAAGAATCGCGGTCATTTTCTTCTGATCTGTGCGCGCAAACCGGCACAAAATCGATAAAGTGTTCATGTGAACATTTCAAAAAATTTCCACTGGCCGCGCATCAGCTTTATTCTGCCGACGCTGAACGCCGAGGCATTGCTGGATAATTGCCTCGCGTCCATCGCGCGGCAAACTTATCCGTGCGAACGCTATGAAATCATCCTTGCCGACGCGCATTCAACCGACCGCACGCGCGAAATTGCAAAAAAATATGGCGCGAAAATTATTGATGACGACGGTAAAAACATGGAGGAAGGCAAACGGCTCGCGCTTCAACACGCGACCGGCGAATTCATCGTCTTCATGGACGCGGACAACGAAATCACTCACGCCGATTACATCGAACTAGCCGTGAAAGCGCTCGCCGCAAATCCACAAACGCTTGGTGTTGAAAGCTATTATTTACCGTCGTCCAAAATGAGTTCGTTCTGCGCTTATCTCACGCATTTGCTCCACATCAGCGACCCGGTTTGCTGGCTCATGAGCGCAAACCCTCAATTGGTCGCGCGTGACGGTGAAGTTGAACGCTGGACACTTCCGGGAAGCGCGCTTTCCTATCCGCTTGGCGCGAATGGTTTCGTTTTTCGGCGCGCGGATTTGGAATCGGCCAACGCGGGCGAACAATTTCAGGACACGCACGTCGCGTTGTTCCTGATGAAAAATGGAAAGCGCGAATGGCTGCGGATTTACGGGAGTGGCGTGCATCATTATTATGTGCAAACGCTTTGGGGCTTCGTGCAAAAACGCCGGCGCGCCACGGTGCATTTTTTGCGCGTGCAGGAAAATGCCAAGACAAATTGGATGAACGAAAAACCGCCCGTGCCACTTTGGCTGGCGGGAATTTATTGCGTCACTTTTTTGGGTCCAATTTGCCACACATTTCGCGGTATGATTTGTGATCGCGATGTGCGTTGGTTCTGGCACGTTCCGACTTGTCTTGCAAGCGTACTCGGCAATGCGTGGGGTGTTTTTACTTACAAACGGCATGGTCGTGATGAAAAATTGGTCGCCAAACTGAAGCCCAAACAAAATTTGAAATGAAATGCCAAAAACACAGCCTGGTGAAAATGGTCACAGAGGAATCCCCGGCAGAATATCACATAATATGAATTGTATAAATTGCCACGAATCATCCGCGTGATTATGGTATTCTGAGTATGAATAATAAAAAAACGTATGACCTGGCCGTCGCTTATCGAATATGCCCTCACATGTCACGCACACCGCCACCAATGCATACAGATTCAAAATTCAAACTGGCGACCTTATGTTTGCGCTCCTTCAAGGCTAGTTTGGGCAACCTCAGAGTCAAAATCTGGGCGATACTTGATAACTGCCCGCCGGAATATGAAGATTTGTTCACTTCGCTGTGGGCTGGCGAGGATTTGGTTTTTTTGCGGTGTCCTGGAATCGGCAACGCGGCGACCTTTGGCCGGCAGATCGAAATTCTGTCAAACCAGGATGATGCCGAGTTTGTGTATTTGGCGGAAGACGATCACGTTTATTTGCCCGGACGTTTTCATCTGATGCTGGACTTGATCCGAAATAACACGGATGTTGACTTCTGCACGCCTTATGACCATCCGGACTACTATAATCATTCCTTCCATCTGCACCCGATGCGCATCAAGGTGGAGCAAGGGCAAGTCTGGAAAACGCAGAATGGCACCGTCTGTTCCTTTATGACCCGCAGGTCCACGTTGCAAGAGACTCGCTCCACGCTGATGAGCTATGCGCGCAAGAATTCGGATGCGGGCATGTGGCTGAGTTTGACCAAACAGCATGTGCTCAATCCATACGACTTGCTCAGTCAGCCGTTTATTTTTCCGTTTCGTGGCTGGAGTCTCGCCTGTGCGTGGTATTTCAATTGGCGACAGATTCTCTTTGGCAAACGTTACACTCTATGGGCACCTGTCCCATCATTGGCGACTCACATGGTTGCCGGATTATTGGCACCTCACGTCGATTGGGAAAAAGAGTTCCGACGAAATGGCGGCGACTCCGGCATTGCGAAAGCACCAACGTTGATAAGCGTGTAATTTTTTGGAATAACTTCGCATTCGAAAAATTGGAAAACGAAATGAAATTTTTTAAAACTTGCGATTCGGAAGGATGTCAACGCGTAGTACCACCCAATCCTTCAAAAATTTCAATCATCCGGCGCGCCGCTTTATCCCAGGTAAAATTCAACACGTGCTTTTGATTTTTCTTAATGAGTTCGCACCGTTTCTCCGGCGGCATTTTCAACATGCGTTGCATCTGGCCGACCATGTCAGCGGGATTGTAGGGGTCAACCAGCCATTCATTATCCGGCATGATCTCTGGCAACGAACTGGTGTTTGAAGCAATCACCGGACAGCCACACGCCATGGCTTCCACCAAAGGCAAACCAAAACCTTCATAGAAAGACGGGTAGATCAGAAATTCGGCGTTGCGATATAATTCGATCAACTGGTCGTCATTCGCGTAGCCGAACAACATCACTTTTTCCCGGATGCCCAGCTGGTCGGCGAGCGAGCATAACTCGTTCCGCTGATCCACGCCAATCAATCCCGCGATTACATATTTCAGACGGTCGCATTGACCGGCAAACATCGCAAAAGCCTTGAGTGTGCCAAGGATGTTCTTCCGCTTGGGATGGGTGGTGATTGAAAAAAAATATCTATCTGCAATCAAACGCTCGCATGGCGACTCAGAGGATTTGAGAAAGTGATCCGCCACGCCGAGAGGGACTACTTCAATTCGTTCCTCCGGCAAGCCGTAGAAACGAATAATGTCTTTCTTAGTGTTGTGCGAAACCGCCACGACAACATCCGCCATTTTTAGCGCTTTCGACAGCTGCCATCCATAGTAGCACCGGTGCTTCCAGTCATATTGCGACGGCAAAACTCGAAAGGCCAAGTCATGAATAGTCACCACATATTTGACACCGGCACATTTCCGCAGCGGGAGAATGTGGGCGGGTCCGTGAAAAACATCAAGCTTGGCGCGGCGAATCAATCTTTGCACTCGGAGACAATCGAACAGCGCGGCTCCCAGCAGCCCCGGTCGCGTGGGAGCGACCTCCGTTGAGCCGATCGTACGGGACAGATTTGGTTGAAAAAAAACATACTGGTTGATCGCATCAATCTCCAGACATTTCCGATACAGACAGCCCACATAATTGGGCACACCGCTTCCTTTCTCAAGAAAGATGCGGGAATTAACACCTATTTTCAATGGGATGAAAAATTAATTTTGAAGCTTTTGTGGTATGCAGAGAATTCGCTCTCGGCTCGGTTCATACTCAATGATTATTCTCGTGCCAACGGGCGTCAACCCGGAAATTGATTGGTCGCGGCTTGATTTGATTAAAAATCTTCCGTTTCGCCTGGACGCAACAAATGCAAGGTTTTGCCGGCGACGCGGAATTTTTCCACCGCGATTTCGTGATTAATTTTAATTTGTGGAAATGTATCGTAGTGAACACCTAGAATTTCATTGCATTGGACGAACTCTGCTGCTTTTACAGCGTCATCCGGTCCCATCGTGAAATTATCGCCGATGCACAAGGCGGCAAATTTTATTTTTGTGGATTTGCCTATTAACTTCATGTCCAGCGTGAGTGCCGTGTCGCCGGAGAAATAAAAATTTCCATCCGCGCTTTCGATCACGAAGCCGCCCGCATTTCCGCCGTTGGAGCCGTCGGGCATCGTGCTGGAATGGACAGCGTTTACGAATTTGACGCGACCAAAATCAAAATTAAAACCGCCGCCGTGATTCATTGGATGAATCTTTGGTGCGCCTTTTTGATTGAGCCAAAGAGCGACTTCGTAATTGGCGATTAGCGTCGCACCGGTGCGTTTGGCGACTTCCACCGCGTCGGCCAGATGATCTTCATGTCCGTGTGAGACAAGGATGTAATCCGCCGTAATTTTCTTTACGTCAATGGACTTCGCCAACGGATTCGGCGTGATGAACGGATCAAACAGAAGGATTTTTCCACCGACTACGACCGAGAAACAAGCATGACCGTAGTAAGTGACCTTCATGCCGTCGTGCTTATCTCTGGCTCTGGCGTGTCAAGGAATCCTTGCAAATGGCGAACGCGTGTCGGGTGACGCAATTTACGCAATGCCTTCGCTTCGATTTGGCGTATACGTTCGCGCGTGACGTTATACATTTTGCCGATTTCTTCGAGCGTGCGTTCGTAGCCGTCGAGCAGGCCGAAACGCATTTCGAGAATTTTCCGTTCGCGTTCGGTTAACGTCGTCAGCACGTCGCTCAACTTTTCGCGGAGCAAACTGTAGCTCGTCACTTCAGACGGATTTTCCGCCGATTTGTCCTCGATGAAATCGCCGACGCTCACGTCGCCATCGTCGCCGACTGGCGCGTGGAGTGAGACAGGCTGTTGCGCCATTTTCAAAAGCGCGTGAATGCGGGAAACCGGCATGTGCATTTCGTCGGCCAATTCTTCCGGCGTTGGTTCGCGGCCAAGCTCCTGCGTGAGCTGCTTCTGCGCGCGCCAGAGTTTGTTCATGATTTCAATCATGTGAACCGGAATGCGGATGGTGCGCGCCTGATCAGCAATCGAGCGCGTAATCGCCTGACGAATCCACCAGATGGCGTAAGTCGAAAATTTGTAGCCGCGGCGATATTCAAATTTCTCAACGCCCTTCATCAGGCCGATGTTGCCTTCCTGAATCAAATCGAGAAATGACTGGCCGCGGTTCGTATATTTTTTTGCGACAGAAACGACAAGGCGCAAGTTTGCCTCAGCCATGTGTGTTTTGGCCTTTAGCCCTCGGTCAGCGGCGGCTTTCAAATCGTTGAATACCTTGAAAAATTCCCCGCGCGGCATCCGCACGAACTGTTCGAGCGTCTGCATTTTCGTGTGCTCAGCTTCAATCATTGCCCGCCGTTCAGCCGTTGTGCGCAATGCCTCGAGTTCTTGGATGTGCCTCAGGCTTGCTTGGAATTTTTCATGCACGTTGCCCGCGACAACGATCATTTCCTCGACAACTTTCTGTTTGTAGAAAAATTTCAGGAACATTTCCTGTAGCTTCGCGCTCATTTTTTTAAGTTCGCGATGCAGTTTTTCCTTGCGTCCTTTTTGCAGGGCTTTCTGCCAGTTAAAATACTTCAAGTCCACCTTCTGGTCGAGCGCATGGATTTTTTTGATGAACTTGCGCAGGTCTCGCAGATGCCCGTCGCGGTTGGCAACTTTTTTATCAACGATAACACGGTCGAAACGCTCCTTTGGCGGTTCGGACAAAAGTTTTTCTGCAATGGCAACGTGTTCCTTTGCGGTGAAACCGAGGCTGTATACAATGCGTTTCATCTCGACCTCGGCTTCTTCAATGCGCTTGCAGATTTCGACTTCCTGTTCGCGGGTGAGCAGGGGAACCTTGCCCATTTGGTTCATATACATCCGAACCGGGTCATCAAGGATTTCAAGGCGCGCATCTTCGTCCGCTTCTTCCTGCTGCTGTTCTGGCTGCTTGGTGCGCTCGGCGCGTTCGGCTTCGGCCTGATCCATGACAATTTCAACGTCAAGACTTCGCAGCTTGCTTAGCAAGGTGTCTAAATCTTCCGGACTAAGATTGTCAGGAAGCACATCGTTGATGTCATCGTAGGTGACGTAGCCATGCTCCTGCGCGAGATGCAAAAGTGTTTTGATCGTTTCGGTCAAATCCACCGTTGACTGCGGTGAAGCCGGAGCGCCCGCGTTGCCATTTTGGTGCAGCCGCTTTTCCGCATCGGCAATTGAATTGGCTGTATGCGATTTGCTTTTGCCGTTGGTTTCAGGCGCGGACGGCTTTCGCCGCCCAATGGAAAGCACAAAACGCCGTCGCGCCGGAGCCGATTTTGCTCCCGCACTCCGACTACCGCTGCGCTTGCGATTTGCTGCTGCGCTTGCGGGTGTGCCAATTTTTCGTTTTGACATAAAATAAAGAGACCCGTAAATCCAGTTTTGGTTCAGAGAAACTCGGCCTGTGGCTGAACCGCGTCGGCTCTGTACAATGTTCATCGGCCAGTTGAACCTCACAGCCCCAAACATCGGAAGACTAACGCGCTGCTATACTAGCTGCTTTTGCAAAAAATTCAAGGATAATATACGTGCCAAAGTGACTGCTTGTGCGTGGGTTGTAATTTAATATAAGCTGATGATTGTAAACAAATTATACTTTTTGTCTACTTCTAAATTCTTAATTACCAATCCTTGACCGGCCGATTCTGATTTTCTGGTTTGTCTTTGGGTTTGAGTGTCAAAAACTGCTCATCACCTTTTTGCGCATCCAATAATTGCTTGGCTTCCTGCGGCGTCATCCCTTGTGCTTGCATCCCATTGGCTTGCTCCTTGTTTTCACTTTCACCGGATTTTTCCTGCGACTGGCCGGAATTTGACTGCCCCTGCTGCTGGTCATTTTGCTGATCCGATTGATTTTGAGCCAGCTGGTTCTGCTCCTCTTGTGAATTTTGCTGGGACTGATTTTGCTGTGAATTCTGCTGCTCTTGCTGCTGGGATTGATTCTGTTGTGAACTCGAATTTTGACTCTGTTGCTTTTGCTGTGACTGGTTATTTTGAGCCTGTTGTTGCCGGCTCTGTTGATTTTGTTGTTGCGGATTTTGCTGTTGATTGTTTTTTTGCTGCTGCTGTTGCTGCTGTTTTTTCAATTCATCTAGTTTTTTCTTCACGAAGTCGTAATTGAACTTTGCATCCTCGTCCTGCGGATTCAACTTCAGCGTGTTCGAGTAATTTGTCAGCGCGTTTTCCCATGACTGCTTTTTTCCGTCCAAATCCTGATTCTGCTCGCCGAGCCGGTAAAGCGCATTGCCCAAATTGTAATAACCCGATTCTTGTAACTTCAAATCCGGCGCGGAAATCACCGCGTTGAAATTCGTCGCCGCGTCGCCGAACTTCTGGTCGCGATAAGCCGCTGCGCCCGCGTCGAAATTCAACCGTGGGTCACCTGTCCCTTTCTGTAACAATTTTTGGTAATCGCCCAGCGCTTGTTCATACCGACCTGCATTGAATTCGCGCAATGCGCTCGAGGCCGACCCAAACGCCACGCCCGGCAAGACACATAACGCAACGACGACGGCAATTTGCGTCATTGTGGTATTGCCAATTTTCGAGACGGTTGCGGCATTTTTCTTTCCACGTTTCCGCTCAGGCAAAAACATTTCCGCGAGCAACAGCAAAATAGCCGCTGACAGCGGCCAATGAAATTGCTCATGGTAACGCCGGATCAATTTCTCCTTGGCCTCAGTTTTTGGTAACGGTGCAAGCCCCTTTGCGTAAAGCGTGTCAATCGTGTTTGCCCGCAACGGCAGATAAAATCCCCCCGTCGCGCCGGCGATTTGTCGGAGTAATCCCTCATTCAAATGAGATTTTACCACGTTGCCTTGCTCGTCGCGGACGTAATCTGAATTTCCATTTGCATCCGTAATGCGGATCAAATCGCCTGCCGCCGTGCCGATGCCGATAGTGAAAATTTTTAATCCTTCTTTCGCCGCATTTTGCGCCGCTTCAAGCACGCCGGTCTCGCTGTCGTTGTCCTCGCCGTCGGTCAACAGAACCAGCACCTTGTAATGATCCTTTTCCTTGAACGCCGTCAATGCCGTGTTGATAGCCGCCGCGAGTGCGGTGCCACCTTCAGGAATTGAATTCACGTCCAACGCCTGTACACTTTGCTGGAACGCCGTATTGTCAATCGTCAGCGGGCATTCCAAAAAACCTTCTCCTGCGAAGGCAACCAGCCCGAGTCGGTCGGACTTTGCATCCTGCATCAATTCGAGCGCCGCCAGTTTGGCGCGTTCCAGCCGGTTTGGTGCTATGTCAGTCGTGAGCATGGATTTCGACGTGTCAATCGCAACAACTATGTCCAATCCACGTTGCTCGACTTCTTCCAGATCAAATCCATGTTGCGGCCGCGCCAGAGCGCTAATTAGAAACACCACGGCTAAAATCAGGAAAGCAAAACGCGTCTTTTGCCGCGTCGGGGAAATGCCGACTGTCAACTGTGCCAGCAATCGTGCCTCGATAAATTGAGACAGCAATCTTTGCCGCGAGCGTAGTGCCCACCAGAAAAACACCGCGAGCGCCACCGGCAAAACCGGCAGCAGCCAGAGAATTTGTGGGTGTTCGAATTTCATGGCAGCCTTCGAAATACAGTTTGTCCCAGCACCAGTTCAATCAACAGCAATGCTAATCCGCCCGCAACCAGCCACGGAAACAGTTCCTTGTATTGTGTATATTTGTTGATGACGGCTTCAGTTTTTTCGAGCTTGTCAATTTCGGCGTAGATAGCCTTGAATTTTTCGGAATTGTCCGCGCGATAATATTTGCCGCCGGTCATTTGTGAGATTTGTTGAAGCGTGTCTTCATCCGGCAGGAAGCCGGGCGGCAGTCCCATTTGCTCAACAATTTCGCGGTTGCCGAGGCCGATGGTGTAAATTTTTACGCCCAACGCCTGCGCCGCCTTGGTTGCCGTGATCGGGTCAATCTTGCCGGAATTGTTTCCGCCGTCAGTCATCAGCACGATGATTTTGCTTTTCGATTTCAAATTGCGCAACCGGTTCAACGCCGTGGTGATTCCGTCGCCAATCGCGGTCGCGTCCGAATTGATCGAGCCGATGCCGATCTGGTCAACGGTTTCGAGTAAGAAATCATGATCCAAGGTCATCGGCGCGGCAATGAACGCCTGTGCCGCGAAAACAACGAGGCCGATGCGGTCGTTTGGCCGTCCCTCAATAAATTCCTGCAGGACGGGCTTGGCCATGTCAATCCGGCTGATTTGTCGGCCGTTGACAACGTAATCCGGGGTGGTCATGCTGCCTGACAAATCCAGCGCGCATACGATGTCAATGCCGCTGGCTTTCACTTCCGTCTGACTTTTCGTCAAACGCGGTTGCGCCAGTGCGACCATAAAAATGGCGAGGACAATCCAGCGCAATGCCGTGAGAAATGCTCCGGCGCGCGAACGCCGGGTGCGTGTCAATCCTTCCACCAGCTTCACTGACGAATACAAAAACGCCGGCGGCTGGCCACGTTTGCCTTTCAGCCACGCCAGTGGCGGCAACAACAGCAGCAGCAGTAAAAAATACGGATGTGCAAAACTCATTTCAATTCGGGCTTCTCAATGCCGGTTTCTGAATCCTCAACCGGTTCCGGTTCGGTTTCCTTAACCAATTGCAACGCTGAAGAATGCAGTTCGCGCAGTTCTTTTTCACCAGGTTCATATTTTGCAAATTTCACCAGGTCGCAACTCTCCAGAAACTTGCCAAGACTTTCCTTTTGTTCCAGCGACAGCAAATCCGTCGCCTGCAACTCGCGCAAAAATTCCTCCGTCGTCCGTTCCGGCGCGTGAAAATGAAAGCGTTCTTCGAGATAAAAACGAACCGTGTCCGAAACTAGAATGCAGAACGGCTTCGGTTGAGAAATCAGCGCGAGCGCTTCCTGTAATTTTTGTTTCGCGCGGATGTGCGCGGGAACGGGTGGCGTAACTGAAACGCGCGTCATCCGCCGGTGCAACTGACGCCAGATCAGCGAAGCCAGCACAAAGACAACAAGTGCACCAACCGTCCACCACAGCCATTCCCAGCCATTCGGGATTTCAACCGGCGGCTTGATGTCGCGGATGTCGTTCACAGCTTGTGCTGTCGCGTTGGTGGTCATTAATTGAAGCAACTATCAGCCGCGCAACCGGCGTTTTTCTCTCGTTTCAAAAAATCTGCCGAGCGTCGCGCTGTAGGGTTCATTCGTGCGCAACTGAATTGAATCAATTCCCGACGAGCGGAACTGTTTTGCCAGATCTGTAATCTGTTTTTGCTGGCGCAAGGCAAACGCATCACGACTGCTCGCGCTACCGGTGTTGATTTCCAGAATCTCGCCGGTCTCCGCGTCTTCCAAAATCAAACGCCCCAGTGCGGGCAATTCCAGTTCATGCCGGTCGGTGATTTGCACTGCGACGACATCATGCTTGCGATTCAACATACGTAGCCGCGTTTGCGTCACTTTGGGCAGTGTGGCAGCCGTATCGGGTGAAATAAAATCCGACACGACCACTGTGATCGCCCGATGCGCCGTGACGCGCGCCATGAATTCCAGCGCGTTCACCAGATTCGTCCCGCGCCGCTTCGGTTCAAAAAATAAAACTTCGCGAATCACGCGCAGGACGTGGCTGCGGCCTTTGCGCGGCGGAATAAATTTTTCCACTTCGTCGGAAAAAAGAATCAGCCCTACCTTGTCATTATTCCGAATCGCGGAAAACGCGAGCACGGATGCG